>CAMWWW010000257.1 GCA_947178015.1 uncultured Clostridia bacterium | reverse complement strand
AATCCCACATGCTCAAAAACAATATCCCCTTTTACGTTCTTTAATTCTCTGGCATCCTCCTTATCCACAATATCAGGATGAACAGCAAGGATCTCCAGAAAACGCTCATACCCGGAGGCGCCATTCTGGAATTGCTCTGTAAAATTAATTAACTTCTTTACGGGTTCTGTAAAATTATTAATATAAAGCAGGAAGGTGATCAAATCGGTCACCTCAATCATCCCTTTTGTGATAAATAACGCTCCTGCCACGATCACAGCGATATTGATAAAAGTGGTAAATGCTCCCAACCCCGCATGATAACTGCCCATATAACGATAGCTATCCTTCTTGCTCTCCAAAAAACGATCGTTGCCAAGTGTGAATTTCTTCATCTCTATCTCTTCATTGGCAAAAGACTTTACCACGCGGATTCCAGACAGATTATCCTCTATCTGTGCATTAATATCCGCGATTCTGGCACGATTTCTCTTAAAGGCCTGCTTCATCTTAACATTAAAATAGGCAGCGTAGACAAGCATCACTGGAATAATCGCAAAAGCAACCAGAGCCAGCTTGACATTTACCGTAAGTAAAATTGCAAGAGAACCAAACATTTTAATCACAGAGATCACAATGTCCTCAGGACCATGATGAAACAGCTCGCTGATCTCAAACAGGTCGTTTGTGACGCGGCTCATAAGCTGCCCGACCTTCTGATTATCGTAGAAGCTGAAGGACAATTTCTGATAATGAGAAAAAATCTCATTTCTCATATTGTACTCCATACGCGCGCCCATCATATGCCCATAGTAGGCAATAAAAAAATTACAATAACATTCCAGAAGAATCATCGCAACCATAACGCCCGCCAGCACAAGAATGGTACGCAGCGCTTCATTCGGCTCGCGAACTATCACATCATTTGTGATATAACGGATAATCAATGGCAAAATCAGCGTCACGGCCGCGCCCAGACAGGCAAAAAACATATCCGCAAGAAACAGCTTTTTATATGGCTTATAATACGAAAAAAATTTTTTCCACTTTCCTTCCATAATGCCCCTCTCCCTTTTGTATCTTATTCCGATGTCTCTTTTTTCTCGACGGGAACCGGAAGCACAATATAATTACATTCCGCCTCCGCCGTCTTTCCCACGGCATCGGTGACAGTAAAGCGGACGGGATAGCTTCCCGGCTGATAGCAGTCCACCTCCCCTACAATTTCCACCTTCTGCGTAATATCATTTCCACACGTATCGGATGCCTCAATATCCTCATAAGGGGTCCACTCCTCCCCAAAATAAAGCAGCTTCTCCTTCTCCACCGTTATGCTTGGCTGATGTTCATGCCATGGATTCTCTGGATCGGGGTCCGTGGGGTCCCATCTGGAGCCGTCCGGCAGCTTAATTGCTTCTGGCTTTCCCAGCGGTCCTACTTCCTCTCCCTCATAGATCTCGATTAAGGTTCCTATCTCACAATTATCATAGATCCACTTGGCATCTGCCACCGTCAGCCTAATGCAACCTGCCGATGCCGTGGTCCCAAGCTGATTATAATTGCGCACGCTTACACTATCTTTTGTCGCCCTTGCACTTGGCACAGAATGAAACAGAATATTTCCCGTGATCCAAGTAGAATACTGACCAAACACTCCATGAATCAGCCCCTTCATCACGTATTTTCCCTTGGAGTCAAACACTCCAAGCGGCGTCGCGTTGCCTGTCGAACATATCATCGCCTTAATCGGCACCGTATACTCTCCCACCGCATCCTTTTGATAGATCGTGACACAATTCTGTTTTTTATTTACCTTAATATAATAAGGATACGGATCTGCCTCCGTCTCAGGCTCCGGCACAGGAAGCACAACAGCCGGCACGGTCGGCTCCTCGTCTATGCCTGCCAAGCCCGATGTCTGCTCCTCCATATTTTCTGTTTGATTCTCAAGAAGCACATCTCCAGCCGAAGTTTCCGCAACAGCCGGCTTTTTCGTCGGAACTTCCCCAACCGGAACTCCCTTAATCTTTGTTCCCTTTGTCTCCGTCTCCTGCTGTGTCTGCCACGCCCTGTCACCAAACACAGCCACCGGCAAAATACCCTGCTTTTGCAGCGCAAACAAAAGAAATAGCAATGCAAGAAAAATCGATGCCACAGCGGCAGATCCCAGAAACAGTTTCTCTAATGGCTTCATATCTAAACTCCACTTCAGTATATAACACAAGGGACTGCTGCAAAAGCCGATATGCCTGAATTCTCTCCGGCATGTTTGCTTTTGCAGCAGCCTCTTTTCCAACTATATGTTCTTTTTCACAGATCTATATACCCGCAACCAACGCCAATTAATGGATGCGCGTCTTATAGAACTTATCCAGACGGCTCAATGCCTCCTGTTCACGGAAAAGATCCATAAATCTTGTATAATCCTCATACGTATAGCTTCTGTCAGAATTGCGTACTGTAAATACCAGATTCTGATCTCGCACTTCCTGTGTATAGGTCGGAGATTCCATATCCTCTCCCATATACTCCATCACTCGCTCCACATAAGCCTGTGTCTCCTTAAAAGGAGGAACGCCTCCATACTTCGCCACATTCCCCGCGCCCGCATTATAGGCCGCCAAAGTAAGCTTGACATCCCCGTCATAGCGATCCATCATCTGGGCGAGATATTTTGCCCCACCCATAATATTCTGTTCTGCATCAAAGGGATCGGTCACGCCAAGTCCCGCCGCCGTGGACGGCATAAGCTGCATAACTCCCTGCGCACCGCAGCAAGAAACGGCATTTGGATTAAAATTTGACTCTGTCTTTGCGACTGCCTTTACCAGATTCACTGGGATCTGATAGGTCTGTGCTGCCTTAAGAAAAATGGAATCCATCGGCACCTCTGTTGTCTGTTTGTTTTCTGGCTGTGCTGTCGTCGTCTCCAAGACCGACGCAAAATCTGTATTCTGTATGGTATCAGCGGCAGATTTCGCCTCTGTATCTGTTTGTACTGGCTTCACCCGATAGTAATCTGTTGTCTGTATCATTGTTTCCTTCTGCTCCTTCCCAAAGGTTGTTCTTTTTCAGTTTAGCACATTTCTCTCAATTATCCAATACCTTTTCCTTACAATCTTTACAGATTCCATAAAATACTGTTTTGGTGTGATCGACCTCAAAACCGTGGTGCGTCTGGATATGTTCGCCTATCTGGTTTAGGTAGTCACATTCTAAATGGAATAGTTTGTTGCATTTCAGGCATTTTAAATGAAAGTGCTCACGGCATGTTTCCCATGGCTCTATATATTGGTAGCATGCTCCGGCGCCTTCTTCAATGTAGTATTTTCGCAGTATGCCTTCGGATGTGAGTTTTTCCATATAGCGGTATATGGTAGTTCGTCCGATTTTTTCTCCTGCGGCTTTGAAGTGATCGAGCACGTCTTCGATCGATACGTGGCGGGAACTGCTGTTTTCCAGATATTGGAGAATCGCTTCTCTTTGTTTGGTATGGTAGATTTTATTTTCCATAGTTGTTGTCCTTATATGATTGGGGTTTTCATGCATGGAGGGAGGAACGCAAAGAGAGAGGGTGGTCATCTTCTGCTCCGGCTACGGGAACTGGCGGATTCTATGTGTTCTGCCCTGCTTTTTCTGTTTTTTCCGCAACCGGCTCCTATCCGGCGTCCCTGCCGCAGAGTAGCCTTAGACTGACGTCCTGTCCGTCTATTGC
>CAMWWW010000256.1 GCA_947178015.1 uncultured Clostridia bacterium | reverse complement strand
TGGTGCGAGGGAAGACCGGGCTGGCATATTGAGTGCTCTGTAATGGCGAAAAGGTATCTTGGGGATGAGATTGATATTCATGCAGGTGGTGAGGATCTGATTTTTCCGCACCATGAAAATGAGATTGCACAGAGCGAGGCGGCCAATGGAAAGCCATTTGCAAAATATTGGATGCACAATGCATTTTTAAATATAGACAATAGAAAAATGTCAAAATCGGCAAATAATTTCTTTACTGTAAGGGAAATCAGTGAGCGTTATTCATTACAAGTTCTTCGCTTCTTTATGTTGAGCGCGCATTATAGAAGTCCGCTTAATTTTAGCGGTGAGCTGATAGAATCATCCAAAAACAGTCTGGATAGAATTCTTACTGCCGTGGATCATCTTGCTTTTTTGTTGAAAGAGAGAGAGCCATCCAAATGCACGGAGGAGGAGAGGCAGGCGCTTTTGAGAGCTGGTGAATACACGAAAAAGTTTGAGGCGGCGATGGAGGATGATTTTAATACAGCGGACGCGATCGCAGCACTCTTTGAGCTGGTGAAGTTTAGTAACACAAACAGCAGTGTTGAGAATAGTACGGAGTATCTCCAATCCCTGAAGTATATGCTGGTTCGGTATTGTGATATTTTGGGCATTATCGCGGAGCGCAAGGAGGAGCTTTTGGATGAGGAGATTGAGGCGTTGATACAAGAGCGTCAGCTTGCGAGGAAAGAGAAAAACTTTGCCCGCGCAGACGAGATTCGCAAAGAATTGTCGGAGAAAGGGATTATTCTGGAGGATACTAGAGAGGGAGTGAAATGGAAGAGGAGTTAATGGGAGCTGCCCCGGAGCATTTTGAAGCTTATGTAAGGGATATGTTTTCCTTGAAGGAGGCGGATGCCAAGATGTATTCTCCGCTTGTGCTTGCTTATATAGGAGATGCTGTTTATGAGCTGATAATCCGCACGATTGTTGTAAATCGCGGAAATTGTCCGGTAAATCGGATGCACCAGAAAAGCAGCAGTTTTGTAAAGGCATCTGCGCAGGCAGAGCTAATACATCAGATTATGGAGGAGCTGACCGAGGAGGAGCGGGCGATCTATAAAAGAGGAAGAAACGCGAAATCCGCCACTGCTGCAAAACATGCGACAATCGCGGATTATCGCGCAGCTACAGGCTTTGAGGCATTGATAGGGTATCTGTATCTTCATGGAGAGAAAGAACGCCTGATTGAGCTGGTTGGACATGCACTGCAAAAAAAAGGGGTATTGGATACAAGGAAAGGGAACACATATGAGATATGAAGAACTTGTCATAGAGGGAAGAAATGCTGTAATAGAAGCTTTTCGTGCGGGAAAGACCATAGACAAGCTGTTTGTCCTAGATGGCTGTCAGGATGGACCCATTAGAACGATTGTCAGGGAGGCAAAAAAGACCGATGCGATTCTTCAATTTGTCGCCAAGGATCGGCTGGATCAGATGTCGGAGACGGGAAAGCATCAAGGTGTGATTGCTTTTGTAGCTGCATATGAATATGCCAGTGTGGAGGATATGCTTGCGGCTGCGGCTGCAAAAAACGAAGAACCATTTCTTATTTTTCTGGATAGCGTCGAGGACCCGCATAATTTGGGGGCGATTATCCGCACGGCAAACCTTGCCGGCGCGCATGGTGTGATTATACCGAAAAGACATGCAGCAGGATTGACGGCAGCAGCGGCGAGAGCGTCCGCAGGGGCGCTTCATTATACGCCGGTCGCCAAGGTGACAAATCTGTCTGTCACAATGAAAGAGCTTAAGAAAAAGGGGCTGTGGTTTGTCTGTGCTGACATGGACGGAGAGCTTATGTATAACCTAAACCTGAAGGGACCCATTGGTCTTGTGGTTGGAAATGAGGGCGAGGGAGTAGGAAGGCTGATAAAAGAAACCTGCGATATGACAGCCGCCATACCGATGAAGGGGGATATAGATTCCCTCAATGTTTCGGTGGCAGCGGGAGTGCTTGCCTATGAGATCGTGAGGCAGAGGCTTAGTAGTAAATAGATTCGCGTAATGATACCTATGGAAAATGATTGCAATTTTATAGTGGATACGTTACAATGGAGATAGTGAAAACCGGGAAAATGCCGTAAAATAACAGGAGGATTACCGTATGGAGATGCAGATTATTGAGAAGTACATGGACGAGCTTTTGGAGAGGAGCACCCTCGATGTTCCTGCGTGGAATATCGAGGTAAAAAGGAGAGACGGGAAGTCTTTGTGGAATTATGTCGATGGATGTATGATTCTTGCTATTTTACAGACCTATGACATTACTGGCAATAAGAAATATCTGGAATTTGCCGATTCCTACATCAGTCATCGTGTCGGCGAGGACGGGACAATTACAGGATTTAATATAGAGGCTTATAACATTGATAGCGTCAATGCAGGTAAGACATTGTTTGAGCTGTATGATCTGACAGGAAAAGAAAAATACAAAAAGGCGATTGATCTGATTTATCAGCAGATTCTGCTTCAGCCAAGAACAAAGGATGGTAATTTCTGGCATAAGCTGATTTATCCTCAGCAGGTATGGCTGGACGGTTTGTATATGGGACAGCCTTTCTATATGGAATATGAGACGCGCTTTCATGACAAGAAGAATTATGCAGATATTTACCATCAATTCTTTAATGTGGTTCGTTTTATGAGAGATGAGAAGACAGGGCTTTACTATCATGCATATGATTCGTCGAGGACGATGTTCTGGTGTGATAAAGAGACCGGCCTGTCCAAGCATTTCTGGCTGCGCGCGTTGGGTTGGTATTCCATGGCGCTTTTGGATACCTACTGCAAGGCAGATCCTTCTGTGATGGAGATGGAGCATGAGGAGCTAAAGAAAATCTTCGTGGATCTGATGGATGCTATGCTGCGGTATCAGGATGAATCCGGCATGTGGTATCAGGTGGTTGATATGGGAGACAGAGAGCCAAATTATCTGGAGACCAGCGGAAGTGCCATTATGGCATATTGCTTGCTAAAGGGCGTGCGCTTTGGCGTTTTGCCGGAGCGCTATCGTGAATATGCGATCAAGGCATTTAACGGGATCTGTGAGAAATATTTGGTTACAAAGGAAGGCGAGATGAGCCTTGGAGGTATCTGTCTGGTCGGCGGTCTGGGCGGCCCGACAAAGAGAGATGGAAGCTTTGATTACTATATGTCAGAGCCTGTGGTGAAGGATGATGCAAAAGGCGTCGGACCATTCCTGCTTGCCTACACAGAGCTGCGCAGAATAAAATAAATAAGAAAATAACAGGATAAAATAAAAAGAATAGAGAACAAGTGGCGAGCAGGGGAGAATAAGGTTCCCCTGCTCGATTCGAGTGTGTAACGGATAGGTTCTCATAGCACGATGTGTCTGCGCGCTGCTTGACACAAAGTTGATTTATGTACAAAAAACAGCGCAGAAATGAGGTCTTTTATGAAAAAATACGATGTATTAATTATTGGGGCAGGCCCCGCTGGTATTTTTACAGCACTGGAAATGTTAAAAAAAGGAAGTACAAAGAAGATTGCCATTGTGGAGAAGGGAAGAGCGATCGAGAAGAGAAGCTGTCCGAAGGCAAAGACAAAGCAGTGCTTGAATTGCAAGCCATATTGCCATATTACAACAGGATTTTCAGGAGCAGGGGCTTTTTCAGATGGAAAGCTTTCCTTAAGCTGTGAGGTTGGAGGAGACCTGCCG
>CAMWWW010000255.1 GCA_947178015.1 uncultured Clostridia bacterium | reverse complement strand
AATCGGAGAGGAGCTTGCGCAGGAGACAATCCGATATACAGACAAGATCTATTTGGAATTTGGAGCAGATGAAAAAGTCGAGGGAATTGACAAGGTGGAGGAGACGAAGGATATTCGGCGAAGGGCGATTCAGGCAAATCTTAAGCTGGTGGATTGTCCAATTCGACATCTTGGCACGGAGAAGGCGCAGGAGATCTATCGGGGAATTGAGGAATATCTGCTAGAGCATGGGGTGGAGATTTATTTTGATACCGCGTGCAGAGAGCTTATTATGGAGAAGAATGTCTGTAAAGGAGCGGTTGTCACAGACTCTATGGGAAAGAAAGAGGAGGAGCTTCTCTATGCAGAGCATGTGGTGGTGGCAGCAGGAAGAAAAGGAGCCGATTGGCTGGAACGCCTCTGTGAACAGTACGGGATTTTACATGTGCCGGGGACGGTGGATATTGGAGTTCGCGTCGAGGTGCGCAATGAGATTATGGAGTTTGTGAACAATGTTCTATATGAATCAAAATTAATTGGATATCCGCTTCCTTTTCAAGATAAGGTGAGAACCTTCTGCCAGAATCCGGGAGGATTTGTCAGTCAGGAAAATTATGACAATAACCTTGCGGTTGTCAACGGCCATTCCTATAAGGAGCTGAAATCAGAGAACACAAACCTTGCCATTCTGTGTTCCCACAATTTTACGGAGCCATTTAACCAGCCGATTGCATACGCTCAGAAAATAGGAGAGCTTACCAATATGCTTGGCAGCGGGCATATACTGGTGCAGCGCTATGGAGATATATTGGGCGGAAAGCGCACATGGCAGAAAGAGCTTAGCCGTTCTAATGTAAAGCCGACGCTGCCAGATGCCGTTGCAGGGGATATTACAGCAGCGATTCCCTATCGTGCAATGACAAATATCATTCACTTTATTCAGGCTGTCGATCACGTGGTGCCGGGATTTGCTAGCAATGAGACACTTCTGTACTCCCCGGAGCTTAAATTTTACAGCAACCGGGTAAAGATGACGCCAGAATTTGACACAAATATCGAAGGGCTGCACTGTCTGGGAGATTCCAGCGGCTGGACGCGCGGGCTTATGATGGCATCTGCCATGGGTGTGCTGATGGGAAGAAGGCTGGTATAAAAACATATGGCAGAGAAGATAAAAAGCATGACAGAGGGAAGTCCGGTAAAACTGATCGCTTCCTTTGCGTTTCCTCTTATGCTTGGCAATATATTTCAGCAGCTCTACACCATGGTAGATACAATGGTGGTCGGAAGGATTCTGGGCGTACAGGCGCTGGCGGCGCTCGGAGCCTCCGACTGGCTGAACTGGATGATACTTGGTATGGTATCAGGCTTTGCACAGGGATTTTCCATTAAAATTGCACAGGAATTTGGCGCGGGAAATATGGAAAAACTTCGCCGTGCCTTTGCGTGTTCCATCACGCTTGCCGCCGTTCTTGCTGTGTTGCTTCTTATATTCAGCCAGTGGTCTCTTCGCACGATTCTTATGTGGATGAGCACGCCGGAGGATATTATAGGAAATTCTATTCTATACCTTAGAATTATGTTTTGTGGTATACCACTTCTAATGGCCTATAATATGGCGGCATCTGTGCTGCGCGCGCTGGGAAATGGAAAAGCGCCCTTATATGCCATGATACTATCCTCCTCTGTCAATATAGCTCTGGACATTCTTTTTGTGGGAAGCTTTCACATGGGAATCGCAGGAGCCGCGGCTGCCACTGTAATTGCGGAGGGCTGTTCTGCAATCTATTGTATTGCAGTGGTAAGAAGAATTTCTTATCTCAATCTAAGACAAGAGGAAAAAGAAAAAAGAGAGGCAAATTATTGGAAGCTGGACATCAGCTTAGCATGGAGACTTTTGCTATTAAGTGCTCCAATCGCTTTTCAGGCGGTTGTGATCTCTGTGGGCGGTCTGGTTGTGCAAAGTGTAGTAAATGGTTTTGGCGTAGTATTTATAGCAGGTTTCACGGCAACAAATAAACTGTATGGAATCTTGGAGATCGCTGCGACGGCCTATGGATTTGCTGTCACCACATACACAGGGCAGAATCTGGGAGCAGGAAACATCAAAAGAATAAAGGAAGGCGTGAGAGCAGGAATGATGGTTGCCGCCGCGACATCCGTCGTGATCTCTACCGTGATGATACTATTTGGAAGAAGAATTGTGGGATTATTTATCTCAGGAGAGCCCGCACAGGCCGCAGAAGCAATTACCATCGCATATCATTTCCTGTTGGTGTTAAGCCTTCCACTTGTGATCTTATATTTTTTATATGTGTACCGTTCCGCGCTTCAGGGAATGGGAGATACCATGATCCCGATGCTGTCTGGCGTGGCAGAATTTGTAATGCGCATAGCAGCCGTATTTGTGCTGCCGCGCATCTATGGACCAGAAGCGGTATTCTTTGCAGAACTAGCAGCATGGATCGGAGCAGATGTAATATTGATTACCGCATATTATATAAGAATTCATCAATTTACAAAAAAATATAGTGTACAACAATGAAATGAGTAGAGTACTTTATGAAGAAAGTTTAATTTATATACATGGATAAGGAGGATGCAATGGGAGCAACAGAGATTGTACAAGCTCTTGTATCACCAGCAGATAAATTAATAGATGCTGTTTCGGGAGCTATTGGAAAGGCATATGAACCAAAACATATAAGAAGAATGGCAGATGCTAAGGCATATGAGATCGAATCAATTGCTGATGCGGTTCGAAATAATAGCGATGTACCAATTGTATATAATGCAGCAGAGGTTACGATCGATACAAGCAACTTTGAAGAAATAGCGAAAAGAGCATCAAGCCGTCTGGCATATCAAGAGATTACAAAACAACGAAATATTGAAGCGGTTGCTGATAACGCATATGAAGAATTAGAAAAGACGACGACGGTAAGCAGCGAGCCAGTAAGTCCAGATTGGATGTTTCGTTTCTTTAATTCTGTTGAAAATATAAGTAATGAAGAAATGCAAAAAATATGGGGACATATTTTGGCTGGTGAGATTAAATCACCAAACACCTATTCATATCGAACATTAGAAAAACTTAAAAATATGACCCAACAAGAGGCAGAACATTTTCAATTAGTTTCCTCATTAGCCTTATCAACATCAGGAAAAAGATTTATTATAAGTGATACGTTATTATTGAATAAATATAATGTTTATTTTGAGCATATTCTTGAACTGACAGAATGTGGGTTAATGACCGCGCAGGAATTATCATTAACAATTGATATTTCTTCCGTTCAGGAGGGAGGTATATATAATTCAGAAATCATAGGGTTAATTCATAAGAAAGAAAATAAAAATCAAAACATAGTTATTCACGTGTATGCTTTTACAGAGAGTGGGATTCAGTTAATGCAGGCTATTTGCCCCAAAGCGAATCAACAATATTTTCTTGAATGTCTGAAATTTATTCATAAAAGATATGCAGACTTTACGATAACAGCTCATACGATTAATAGGATAAATGAGGATGAAAGAATTGATTTTGATGAAACGAACATACTGCCTCAAGAAGATATATAACATAGCACCGCTTTATGACATAAAATATAACATTTTGTAAGAGTTACTTGCATAATCATTTTCGAGAAAGGTCCGCATAGCCAGCGCTGCTATTTCCTCCGTCACCCCGCTCTCGCTTAGTGAAAAACGTAGCGGACACTAAG
>CAMWWW010000254.1 GCA_947178015.1 uncultured Clostridia bacterium | reverse complement strand
GCGCTGGGAGCATTTGATACCCGTTTCGGAGTGGAGGCTTGTGAGAGAAGAAGCAGAAGATCTGGTGGATACTTCCATAAAGATGGATATACAGGCGTTTGACATAGATGGGGATATTGTGAAAGCGGCGAGGGACAATGCAAGACGCGCCGGAGTGGGAGAACATATTCATTTTCAGCAAAGGTCGGTCCGTGCGCTGAGTCATCCCAAGAAATATGGATTTCTTATCACGAATCCTCCTTATGGAGAGCGGCTGGAGGCAGAGGAGGGAATCGAAACTCTTTATCGGGAATTTGGAAAGGGATTTGCTGCTCTGGAAGATTGGTCTGCTTATATCATTACTGCCTGCGAGGATACAGAGCGCTATATAGGAAGAAAAGCGGACAAGAAAAGAAAGATATACAATGGCATGATGAGGACCTTTTATTATCAATTTATGGGAGGCAGGCCGCCAAAGCAGAGGATAAGTCATAAGGAGGATGCAGAGTTAAGTTGAGACATAGCAAATTTTTGATCTTTGCAGCGATCTCATTGGCATTGGGATTTCTGGTGAGCATGTGGGATTTTGCCTATTCCAAAGGGATAGAGCAGGGGCGCAAAAATGTCTCGCATGTTGGGCTGTGGGAGAGTACGATAGCAGAGAGCATTAATGAAAAGCCTATTTATCTGTCTATAGACGGCAGAATGATGGAGATCGATCAAGGAACCATCTATATGGATGAGATGTTGAATCTTATGCTGCCAGTGTCGTTGTTGCGGGATAATTTTAACTGCAGCTCTTATGTACGTGACGGAACTACTCTTGTGATGGAGCAGGGGGATAAGCAGATGTCCATGCGTGCCGGAGATTACGGAATGGAGATCAATGGGGTCTACGAAAAACTGGATGCTCCTGTCACAGAGTATAGAAATACAATTTATGTGCCAGTGCAGGCGTTGGAGAAGGGGCTGGGCTGTCAGTATACGTGGGATATCGCTACGAATAGCGCCAATATTATTAATGTGGATTCCACGGAGCGAAAACTTCCTGTGGCGTATGATTACCGCAATGTAAATCGAGATCCTCAAGTAAAAAATCAAGGTGAATTTGGGACCTGCTGGGCGTTTGCCGCGCTGACAGCGCTGGAGGCGTCGTTGCTTCCTGAGGAGGAGCTTGATTTTTCTGAGGATCATATGACGCTTCAAAATAGTTTTTCCTTTACTCAAAATGAAGGTGGAGAGTACACCATGGCTATGGCTTATCTGACTTCATGGCAGGGTCCTGTGCTGGAGGAGGATGATCCCTATGGGGATGGCGTATCACCGGAGGGGCTTGAGGCGGTGAAGCATGTGCAGGAGATCCAGATTTTAGAGGGGAAAAATTACGATCGGATCAAGGAGATGGTATTTCGCTATGGAGGCGTGCAGAGCTCTTTATATATGCCTCTGTCCAATCCAAGCTCAAATTCTGATTATTACAATGCACAAAATTATGCCTACTGTTATATTGGCACGGAGAAGCCCAATCATGATGTCGTGATCATAGGTTGGGATGACAATTATCCAAAGGAAAATTTTAATCTAAATATAGAGGCGGACGGCGCATTTATCTGCCGCAATAGCTGGGGCGACAGTTTTGCGGAAAATGGAACATTCTATATCTCGTATTATGATACCAATATTGGGATTCATAATGTAGTTTATACCAAAATTGAAGAGAAGGATAACTATGATAAGATATACCAAGCGGATCTGTGCGGCTGGGTGGGGCTTCTTGGGTACGGAAAGGAGAGCGGCTATTTTTCAAATGTATACACAGCAAAAGAGGAAGAGCGGTTAGAGGCGGTAGGTTTTTATGCGACAGGAACAGACACAGAATATGAGGTATATTTGGTACATAATTTTAAAAATACCTCATCATTTAAGGAAAAGCAGCTTTTAAAAACAGGAAAATTTACCAATGCAGGCTATTATACCGTTTCTTTTCGGGAGAGTATCCCATTAAAAAAAGGGGAGAAATTTGCCATTGTGATAAAAGTGACTACACCAAATGTTAAGCGGCCGATTGCGATTGAATATGCGGCGGATAAAGCGACCGAGGGCGTGGATCTGACGGATGGGGAAGGATATATCAGCCTATATGGAAATGTGTGGGAGAGCGCGGAGGAGAAGAAATGCAATATATGTCTAAAGGCATATACAAAAAGACAATGAAATGCCATAACAAGGCAGCCACAGCATTTAGAAATAATGTTCTTTTCAAATGAAGAAAATTCTGTTATACTGTGAGGAAGATGGCACAGGGAGGATAGGTGTGTTGGAGAAGAGAATTATTTTTGCTACGGGAAATCAGGAGAAGATGAGAGAAATTCGGCAGATTCTTTTCGAGCTGGAGCAGATGGGCTGGGAGCTTCTTTCTATGAAAGAGGCGGGGCTTGTGGTGGATATCGAGGAAAATGGCAGTACATTTGAAGAAAATGCAGTGATTAAGGCAAAAGCAGTGGCAGAGCTTGCTGCTGAAAGAAGGATAGAGGCAGTTGTGCTGGCCGATGACTCAGGGCTTGAGGTCGACTATATGGATCGGCAGCCGGGAGTCCTCTCCGCACGGTTTTTGGGTGAGTCGACTCCTTATACAGTGAAAAATCAATATATTATAGACAGGCTGGCAGAGGCGAAGGGGGCAGAGCGCAGTGCAAGATTTGTGTGCGTGATTGCCGCGGTGCTGCCAGATGGGGAGCTGCTTACAGAAGAAGCCTGTGTGGAGGGGCAGATTGCTTATAAGGAGGAGGGAGAAGAAGGATTTGGCTACGATCCGATTTTCTATCTTCCAGAATATCGTACTACGACAGCGGGATTATCCCCGGAGGAGAAGAACAAAATCAGCCACCGCGGAAAGGCACTGGGGCAGATGAAGGAAAAATTGAAGCAGAGATACGAGGAAGGGCTTGCTTAAGCAATGGAGCCTGTGTCGGAATCGAGGTTAGGATGCGGATATTAATAGTAAGTGATACACATAGAAAACATGCGAATCTGGAGAAGGTGCTTAAAAAGGTGAAGCCTTTGGATCTGATGATTCATCTGGGAGATGCAGAGGGCGCCGAGGATTATATTGAGGCTGTTGCAGATTGTCCAGTAGAGATAATCGCAGGAAATAATGACTTTTTTTCAAAGCTGGCAAAGGAGACAGAGCTACAGATTGGAAAGTATCGGGTGTTTTTAACGCATGGGCATTATTATTATGTTTCTGTCGGGATGGAACATCTGTGTGAGGAGGCGAGATCGCGCGGGGCAGATATTGTGATGTACGGGCATACGCATAGACCATGTATAGAATATTTGAATAAGCTGGTGGTGCTGAATCCGGGAAGTATCTCTTATCCAAGGCAGGAGGGGAAGCGCCCTTCCTATATAATAATGGAAATTGACAGGATGGGGGAGGCGCATTATACCCTGAATTTTCTATAAAAAGGGTGCAGCAAAAACGTTTCCATTAAATTTGTAATCCATTTTTTTCAAAAAACTGTTGACAAGATGGATTTCATATTATATAATTTACCTTGCGTCACGGAGAGAGTGATTGGGAGCAGAACGGGGTGTGGCTCAGTTTGGCTAGAGTGCTTGATTTGGGATCAAGAGGTCGCAGGTTCAAATCCTGTCACCCCGATTGTGAAAGCTCTGCGGGTGTAGTTCAATGGTAGAACACTAGCCTTCCAAGCTAGATACGTGGGTTC
>CAMWWW010000253.1 GCA_947178015.1 uncultured Clostridia bacterium | reverse complement strand
GGCGTGCACCCTGTTATTTTTTTAAATACTTTGCTAAAGTAAAACGCGCTTTCAAATCCCAGCCGGTCAGCTATCTCGTAGATACGCAGGTTTCCTTCTGCCATCAGCTCTTTTGCGCGGGTGATTTTCATCTGTGAGATATATTCCGAAAAACCAATGTCGTTATATTTTTTAAACAGCGAGCTTAAATAGTTTGGGCTAATGTGAAATACAGACGCTATTTCGTTTAGTGTCAGCTTTTCTTCTACATGCTCACAGATATATTTTTTCACACTTGTAACAATATGATTTTTGTAGGTTTTTTTGCGTTCCTCCAAAATCTCGCACAGATGTGTCCCAAAGAAAGTGAGCCAGTCAATGACCTGCTCCACAGTAGTCTGGCGGTAGATGGAGCGGTAGCCGTCGGGAAATTCGGAAAAAATCTGTGATACGGTTTCTTCTCCCTCCGGCAGCAGCGAGATTGCCAGATAGAGGATGTTGCTGGCAGCATCGATCGCCTGAAGATGACGGGTTGGGTAGGAGGTAAAAAGCTCTGTGATTTCGCAGAAAATCCGTGATAAGGTCTCCGTGTCAAATTCGTCAAAGGCTTCTCGTATGTCCTCTTTAAAGAGAGACATATTAAAAGCATTTTTATTTGGCGCGTCTTTGGCAATGTCTTCGTAGAACAGCAGTGTTTGTGTGTCATCCAACATGGGAAAGATCTGTCTTGCCTCTTGATAGGACTCGGAGATCAGAGCGGGTGCCGCACATGGATTTCCGGCGGTCAGACGGACTTCTGCGCTGAAATAATTATGTACCATGGAGAAGGTGTGCAGAAAGGCATTTTTCAATAGCTCTTGATAGTTTTCTTCCTGCTCTGGCATAAGGATAATGCAAAAGTGTTTTAAATCCAGCGAGACGACATAACATGGCAGTGTCTTGCTAAGAATTTCCCGTATCATCTGCAACGTGCTGGTATATAAGCTGAATAGGTGATTTTGCTCCGTTACAGTGGAAGGCGGAAGAAGGGCGGCGTGACAGGCAATGTAGCAGGAGGCGGAAAAGTCGAGGCCCAGATCCTTTGCCTGACGAGTTAGTTGTTCTTCATTGTCAAATAAATTATGCAGCAGACGAATAAAAAATTTGTCCTGAAGTACCTGCAAGCTGCTTCCTGAAAGGGTCTGCCTGTGTTCTGGAAGCTCACGCAGTGTTTTTAGTGCTTTTTTTATGGCGGCTTCTAAGGTTTCTTTGTTTAATTCCAGCTTTACTAGATAGTCGAGCACTTGATAGCTTAAGGCTTCTTTGACCAGATGAAATTCCTCATAGCTTGTGAGAATTAGGAACAGGGGAAGCTTTCCAAAGCGCTCCCTGCATATTTTGGCAAGCTCAAGCCCGTCCATCACTGGCATACGGATGTCTGTGATTACAATTTCGGGGGAATGATGTTCAATGAATTCTAGCGCCTGCGCGCCATTCACGGCGGTGGCGCAGATCTCGATATCATACTCCTGCCAATTTAACATGGACTTAAGCCCAATTTGGACCAATGGTTCGTCATCGGCAATTAATAGCTTAATCATAATTATTTTTCTCCTTTCGAAGAGGAAGCACAACCGTCATGGTGGTGTACTCGCCCTCCTTGCTGTCAATCCGAAGGCCGTAGTTTGACCCAAAAGTATATTTTAGGCGTAGGTCAACGTTGTGGATGCCGACCTTGCGGAAAAAGTCAGACTTGGCATCATGGATTGCACCAGACAGAACCTGCGTGATCAGTTCCTTTGACATGCCGACGCCGTTATCGGTGATGTCAATATAGAGATCACTTCCCTCCTGATGCAATGAGACGGTGATCAACCCATTTTCACCTTTTGCCTCTATACCGTGAAAAATTGCATTTTCTACTATGGGCTGCAAGGTAAGCTTGGGGATGACATAATCGGGAAGTGTAGTGTCTGGTATGGAGTAGCTGACTTCCACAATACCCCCATAACGATAGTTTTGGATCAGCACATAATCTTGCAACAGAGAAAGCTCTTCTTTGATGGGAATAAGCTGTCGGGTTCCCTTGGAGATGCTTTTGAGCAGTCTTGCAAGAGAGGTGGTCATCTCTGCGATGCCATTGGCATTTTGGATGGTTGCCATCCATTTGATGGAATTTAATGTGTTATAGAGAAAATGTGGATTGATTTGGCTTTGTAGAATCTGATATTCCAGCTCCTTTTTTTGCTTTTCATCTTCTATTCGCTTGTCCATCAAGGTGACGACATCACGGGAAAGACGATTGATGCCCTTTCCGATAGTTCCAAGCTCATGCTCCCACTCAATCTCTGGATCGCAGGAAAAATCACCTGCGGAGATGGCGGAGAGTTTTTTGCTGATAGAGCGGATGGGTATATTGATAATGCGGTTTAGAAAGAGCACTAGGGCAATGCCAAGCCCAAGGATAATCAGACACGCCATAAGCAATAAAGCATAGTACACGCGTTTTTGGCTGGAAAATTCCTGTTCGGAAAGACTTTGTGAGAGGTGCCAGCCGTCAATGCCGTTGATGCTTACGATCGTGTGGCGTTTTCCGCTGCTGTCTTCTATCAAGCAGGCGTTTTCTTCTGTTGCGATGATTTGGTAGGAGGGAGTAATTTCGATAAGGGAAGTGCCTTCTACCAGATAGGTGGTTTTGCCGAGCGTCAGATACAGAGAGCTGTCTGAAGGCAGCGGGTAGTCTTTTAATCTATCTGTGATCAGCGTGGTGGAGACGGCCAGATAGGTCCAGCCGATAACATCGGAGCGATAGAGGTGATGCATGGGACGGACAAAGGGGAGGATCTGTTTTCCCGGAAATTTTGCGTGGGGATCTTCGATAATTCCCACCCACTCAAAGGAGGAGGCGGAGAGAAGTGTCTCGAAGCAGGGAAGGGAGGAGGCGATCTTGGCGTCGGAGGCGGAGGTATCGGTTACATTCCGCACTTCTTGAATAAAATGTCCATTTGTATCAGAGATAATAATACGGCTAATATAGTCGTTTGCTTTGTTATTTTTATATTCCTCACTCATGCGGCTGAAGGCGTCAAGCTTGCCTGTATTATTTCGCTGTGAGCCTGAAAAATAGGATGCTATGCGCGGCGTATCGTCCGCCCATGTGCACAGATCCATAAGGCTCTCCAGATTAGCGGTAATTGGCGTAAATGCCTGTCTTAAACTGTAATGCGTGGACTGGATCAGACTTTTTTTTAACAGGGATTGAAAGGTAAAATAGCAGACGGAGGCCATCAGAAATGTGATAAACAGGGTGATGCAGACGGTGACGGCTGTTATCTGGGATTTGATGGAACGTTTCAAGGTACTTTCCTCCTATCTGTGCTTTTCTACATTTTATAATTACTTTGCGGTAAAGTCAATCAAAAGCTTTGTGTAATATAGTACAGGAAATCGTAAAATTTTATAGGTTATGCGAAATTAAAGACAATATTTGAACAAAATGTGAATAAATAATGAAGGATTTTTGAAAAAATTCCATTCTTTTTATGCCGCAAACCGGCTATACTATAAAAGAAGCAATAAGAAACACATAATTAAAGCGATAAGGGAGGAATTTATTTATGAGAAAACGTTTCTTAAGTCTTATGATGGCATGTACGATGGCGGTTTCTTTGACAGCCTGCGGCGGTAGTCCTTCACTGTATACAACCACGACAGCACCTAAACAAGAGAACACCACAGCAGCTCCGACAACGA
>CAMWWW010000252.1 GCA_947178015.1 uncultured Clostridia bacterium | reverse complement strand
CTGCGCTGGCTATGCTGCTTTTTATTCGTATTCCAGACACGTTTGCTTTCTACCTATTCTTGTAATCTTACCTATATTTCTGGACATAGTTATATTCTTTGGTTTTTCAAATTATCATATTATTAGTTAAAATTAGAGAAGAAAAAACAGCGTACCTAGCATAATCGAAAAAATAGCGTAGAGAATCGCCTATCGTCTTCAAGGCATCTATTGAAAAACGTCGGTGCATAATGAGCTTGCGAATTATATGGTATGGTTCAGCAAGGTAGTACACGAGCTTACCATCCGCTACGTTTTGCACTAAGCGAAAGCGGGGTGATAGAGGATGATAGGCGATTCTCTGCGCAGACCATTCTCGAAAATGACTATGCAAGTAACTTTTACAAAAAACTATAGATTCAGGCGATTCGCCATTTATCACACAGAAACATCTACAGCAGTTTTATATTGTGTTAGAAAAATTTTGTTGACAGGAGGAGCAGGATGGGGAAAGGCAAGTCAAAAATATTGGAATGTTGCGGAATTGTATGCATGATACTATTGATAATGGGGATCTTTTTGCAGCCGTTATATGCAGCGGAGAGCCAATTTGGAATTTGGTGTCCGGGATGTGGGAAGTGGCAGGACTGCTATAGAGGAGTGGTAGATTCTGGCTCATTTATAAGAACAGAATACAAAAATGGAAACATAACATATGGAAATAGTGGATTGGTGTATGTGCATTGCAAGGAATGTAATAAAAAACTTTTAAAGTTTGAATGGAGTGAAGTCCCATTAATATTAAATGCAGGAACCAGTAATGAGCAACAGATGTGGAATAAAAGATATGGAGTAGAAAAATGTGAGGAAGGTGTTATATTTCCATATCTTAAGACAATTCTTGAAATTAATACGAACGGAGAAGAAAGTTATCAGATATTATGTGATGGAGATGTATTTACAGAAACCCCTGATGAAATAGTTACAAAAGAAAAATATAAAGATGCCACAAATTATTTAAAAAAACTTTTTGACGCTATGGTAAAATGCATGACAATAAGGCAAGAAAACAATAGTGATTCTAGTGTTGAATCAATCTATACTATTAAAAGTGGTGATTTCACTTGGGCACAATGGTATGATAGCGGGCGTATAACCATCACATCAGGAAGTGTAAGCTCTGGGCTTATTGATTATCTGGCGAGATTTGGCAGAGAAGCTGTGCGTGAGAAAAGTTATAAAATCACATTTTATGCAAATGGTGGAGAGGGGAGTCTAGTTATTGCTTCAATGCAGCCGGGCAGTAGCCCTTTGCCAAAAAATAATTTTGTGAGAAGAGGTTATATATTTCTTGGCTGGGCTACTTCGATGGGCGGTTCTGTGCAGTATACTGATGAGGAGAGAGTAGAAATTTCGTCGGATTTGACGCTTTATGCGGTCTGGAAAAAGGAACCGCCAAAGCTGTCTGTTTCTGGGGATGTGCAGGTGAAATTGTATAGGGATGGGGTGTTCTTTGATGGAGAAGTTGAAGCGGGAGATCAGGTGGAGATTATTCCAAATAAAAAGCAGGGAAGAGAGTATGCGGATTATAGTATATCGGCAGGACAGGCGTCTTGGGATGAGAGTTCAGGGACGCTTTGTTTTACGATGCCAGATATGGATATTTCCATTGAGGTATTTTTTCGGGAGCTTCGTGGGTTAGAGGTCAGCTTGAATTCATTGTTTTTTGAGACTTATCAAAAGGAGCCTTACTGGGATGGGAGTACTTTTAATCTGGATTGTTCTCCTCCGATTACCATAGAAAATGCTATGTTAAAGGTTGATGCCGTTTTTTATAATACAAAAACATCACAAATGGAGAAAAGAGAAATACAGAATTTTTCTATCGTGAGTGGTAATACAATTCAAAGTATGGGCGAAAATGTGGTTGTGGTGGAGGCGGATGTGCTTCAGGATGGTGGTCTTTTTCGTGCACAGTGCATGGTTCGGGCAGATTCGACGGATTTGAAGGATTTGATGAATCAGACAGATAGCAAAACTTATACCGATCTGAAGGAATTTGTAGAAAGGCTTACGGCGAGACTTGCAGAGTGTGAGATGTTAATGGAAGAGTTGAGCAAAAAGCTTGCTGATTCTGAGGCGGAGAAGGAGAATTATGAAAGCTTGCTTGCTGATGCAAATGCGGAGATTGACAGACTGACGAAGGAGCTTGATAAAGCGGGAAAGGAAATTGATAGGTTGGTGGAGGAGCTTGCTGCTTCAAAGAAAGAGCTTGGCAGTATGGAAGAGGAGCTTGCTGGCATGAAGGAGAAGCTTGCTGCTGTACAAAAGCTAATGCAAGAGTTGACGGGAACAGAGGAGTTTGATCCATCTATATGGAATACGTTGAAGGAGAAATTTGAGGAATTAAAGCAGGAAAAAGAAGAGTTGGCAGATTTACTTGCAAAGCTTGAGGAAGAGAATAAGGGGCTTTCTGATAAAGTATCGCAGTTAGAGAGTGAAAAGAATGGGTTAGAGAATGAAAAAACGGATTTAACAGATAAGGTTGCAGGCTTGGAGAATGAAAAGTCAGATTTGACGGATAAGGTTGCAGGTTTGGAGAATGAAAAGTCAGATTTGGCAGATAAAGTTTCTGGTTTGGAGACGGAGAAGAGTGATCTGGGAGATAAGTTGTCAGATTTGGAAAATGAAAATGGCGATCTGACATCCCGCTATGAGGCATTGTATGCAGCGCATAAGGAATTATTAAAAGAGCGGGATGCTCTGTTGCAGGCGAAGCAGACTTTAAAGAACCAAAATAGAGATCTTTTAGCGGAAAATGAAAATTTGGCGGGGCAGAACAAGCGATTGTCGGCAGATAATGCTAGGTTGGCAAAGAGCAATGGGGAGCTATCCGATCAGCTACAACATGCAATAGAGGAGCAAAAGCTTTTTTTTAAAGAATACGATCTGCTTAAGAATCAGTTTGGGCAGCAGGATTTGTTAAAGGAGCAGGAAACAGAAAAATTGGCAGGGATGGAGCAGAAGCTGCGGGAGGCAGAAAGGGAGAAAAATGAGCTTTCGGATCAGATTGCAAGGATGGAACAAGAAAGGGTAAAGCAGGGTACAGAATGGCAGCGGGAGAAAACGGAGATGTCCGCATCGATACGTAAGTTGGAGCAGGAGCTTGAGGAGAAGAGAAAGATAGAGGAAGAGACCGTGCAGAAGACCGAAAGAGAAACGGTGTCTAAGCCTTCTGAAAAGGAGAGTGTAGAGTTAGAGAAGGAGACTTTGGATGAGGAAGCTGCCGAAAAGGAAACGGCAGGTTGGAGCGAGGAATTGGAAGAGAAGGAAGAATTAGAATCTATGGAGGAAGCAGAGACTAACGAGGAGGAAGAGTTAGAAACAAGGTTTTCCGAGGAGAACGAATCAGAATTTGAGACAGAGACGGTAGATGCAGTTCAGGAATCAGAAGAAATGACAGGGGGTGAGCAGGAAACAGAAAATAAAGCAGAGACAGAAATCACGACAGAAGCGATCACGGAAGAAGAAACTTCTGCGTGGATCTTTCCCATCAAGGATAAAGACAAGGGGAGCTTTGGAGGAGGGAAAAAGATACTGCCGGGGATTTTTATTGTGATTGCGGCAATGCTGTTAGGCGGATTGGTTTTGTATGTGGCGATGGATCAGAAAGAAAAAGAGGCGGATTACGCTAGTTGATAAATGAACAAGACATGGAGAAAAGCCATAAAAGAAGGGATTGGCG
>CAMWWW010000251.1 GCA_947178015.1 uncultured Clostridia bacterium | reverse complement strand
AAATTAAGGCGGGAGAACGGTTTACTGAAGACAATCTGGCAGCGAAACGCCCGGGATCGGGACTGTCGCCAATGTTATGGAATCAGGTAATCGGGCAGAAAGCGAAGAGGGATTTCGCGGCGGATGAGATGATAGAATTATGAAAAAAATATGTATTGTAACGGGGACGCGTGCCGAGTACGGTTTGCTGAAGCCTGTGATTGAAAAAGTAAATAGTGCCAATACCATGGAATTGCAGCTGGTTGCGACGGGAATGCATTTGTCCCCGGAGTTCGGGTTGACATACCGGGAAATAGAGGAGGATGGCTATCCGATCAGTGCTAAGATTGAGATGCTGCTGTCTTCCGATACAGGCGCGGGCGCCACAAAATCCATGGGGGTTGCGCTGTTAGGGTTTGCAGATTATTTTGAGGAAAAGCGGCCGGATATTGTCATTATTTTGGGGGATCGCTATGAGGCTTTAATGGCGGCAACAGCGGCTATGATGGCAAGAATACCGATTGCACATATTCATGGCGGAGAGACCACGGAAGGGGCGGTGGACGAGGCAATCAGGCATTCCATAACAAAGATGAGTCATATCCATTTTACAGCGGCAGAGGAATACAGAAAGCGTGTAATTCAGTTGGGCGAGCAGCCACAGAATGTTTACCATGTCGGAGCGCTTGGCGTGGAAAATGTCAAAGCAGTTGCTCTGCTGGACAGGAAAACGTTGGAAGATGTGATTCAGTTTACATTTCGTTCACCAACTATTATGGTCACCTTCCATCCGGTAACACTGGACAATAGGGCGGCCGAGGAGCAGTTTGCCAATCTGCTACAGGTGATTGAGCGTCATAAAGAGCTAGGGGTTATCTTCACGAAAGCCAATGCAGATCCGGATGGCAGGATTGTGAACCAGATGATAGATGACTACGTGGAAAAGAATCATACCAGATGTGCGGCGTATATCTCGCTTGGGCAACTGCGCTATTTAAGTGCACTGCAGTTTTGTGATGCTGTAGTGGGCAATTCCTCAAGCGGAATTATCGAGGTGCCCTCCTTTGGGATTCCCACTGTTAATATAGGAGACCGACAGAGGGGACGGGTCAGCGCGGAGTCGGTGATTCACTGCGGAAACGAGGAGGCGGATATAGAGCGCGCACTTGTACGGGCATTGTCATCGGAGTTTAAGGACAGTATCCGCAGCATAAAAAACCCTTATGAGGGAAGTCATACCTCGCAGCGTATTGTAGAAGTGATCGAAGAAGCGTTGAATGGGGGTATCGACCTTAAGAAAAACTTTTATGACTGGAGTTAATCAGAGGCACCGGTGAGAGGTGCCTCTGATTAATTAAACACGACAATGATTTTATCAGCATTCGTATAGCAGGAGTAGATTGAATTTGCCATAACTGGCTCCGCTGAGCCGGCAATCTGCCTGTCTTCATCTGTGTCCGTTTCTATGTCTAAACTGTTCTGGAGATAATGCAGTACATAGGCGCCGCCGATCCAGCCGTCGTTTGTAATATATTGGGGCAGTAATGCGCCAGTTAGAGGATATTTATCACAAAATATTTGTGTACGCTGGGATTTCGGCATTTCCCCAATAAAAGAGATACGTGTAAATTCTTCGTCTGCATTGATAATTTCTATATCGTGCACAATATGATATACAAGATATTTTGCATATTCGTTATGATTATTTACAGCATTGCCATACGAATAGATGCAGGTATAATGATATAGATTACATAAAATAAGCAACAGTAATAAGGGGCGAAAAAAAGTCGGATGTTTTTTTGTGAAATGCAGAAGAAGGATTCCCAGATAGAAAAGGAAGCCGCCCAATGCTATAAATATTCTGAGTTTCAGGGTCTGCTGCCTGAGAATCATCAGTGGTAAAAAGGAAGAAATCAGGATGCACACAGGAGAAAGGAGCAGGAAGGCTATGTCAATAGCCTTGCGACCGCCTCTTTTTTCGTTCTTATCACAATAAAATGCGACAGATACAAACATTGTCAATAGGACAAACAGCAGCAATACAACCCGATACCACAAAGAAGTTTCGGCTAGAAACTCTATTATATAATTGCAGGTGGCAAAAATATTTTGAAAAATTGCTATGATGGATCCGGGTCTCAATTCGAGTGTCTGGGAGGCAGAAAACCGCCAGTCAGACTGGCTGACATAATGCTCAGCAATAATCAGTTTATAGACAATGGCTCCTGCACCGATGCCGATCATGCGAAGCACCTCTAGTCCATAATTTGCCTTCCTTTCCTGAAATAGCACCAGAAAGATGTTGACTATGAACAGCACGAGACACATGCCAAGGGCCGGCTGGTATAGGGACATTAGAGCTATGCTCAGAAGCGATGAATAGACAAACAGTTTTCCTTTTGACATGGCATCTGGCATGGAGAAAATCAGAAATGGGATACCAAGGGCAACGACCATTACCATGGAACCATATCGATAAGATAGGCACTCTAATGCAAAGGGGTTCGTTATAATTAACAGCAGTATGGTTAGCAGACCACAACGGTTGGATATAAAATCCAAATTTGCTTTGGAATACAGGATAAGCGTATAGGATAAGAACAAGACTGCCAAAATTAACGGAAGGGGCGCGGTATCTGTTACCGGCTCGCCGCCACACAGCATAAGAACAAGATATTCCGCTAATGGACGCCCATCGCCTTTCAGACCAATGCTGCCCCTTAAAGACCATCCAAGATCATCTTTAAAATACAAATTGATCAGAACCAAAGGCAAGATATACAGGAAACTCAGCATTGATAACAGGAGATAGTTTATTATATTTTTTTTGTCAAATTGATACCATTTCATCGGACGCTCCTTTGGACAGAAACACTTGAAAGATCTATAATTTATTGTCACAAAATATTGCAGACTTATTATGGAACTGATTGTAGTTTTAGCATATCTGGAGTTATACTATCAGTATATATGCCAGACAATCCTTGGCGGATCAGTTCGTCTGCATTTTTTACATCATTTTCTGTGTGTGCATACCACGGGATACCGTATGCTTTGGTAATTTCCAGCAACTCCGGAGTCACGTAAAAGTTCCAAGTTGTAATACCGTTGATATCATGTCCATAACAAAAACGGACACACTGCAGGAAAGTTTCGGTATCCCCTCCC
This sequence comes from uncultured Clostridia bacterium, assembly GCA_947178015.1. GTDB lineage: Bacteria > Bacillota > Clostridia > Lachnospirales > Lachnospiraceae > RGIG8607. The sequence goes on along the minus strand of CAMWWW010000251.1, from coordinate 577 downwards.
CAGAATTTATAGAGTGTGTATATCCATGATTTAAAGGGATATATACGATATACGGTATGATACATTTCCTCGTTATAAATCTGTATGATCATTCGATCCAGAACAAATTCCATTCCGTGCTCTTTCATTGTATCCCGTAATATTTCAAAATCCTGTTGGACAGATTCCACCGCACTGTTCTTTGTATCTGTTACCACCCATAAATCGGGATACTGCTCCATCAATCGCCCTAATTCTTCGAGTGAGAGAGGTGTATACTGTCCACGGATCAATGTGCTCATAAATTTCTGCGCGCTTATCTCTTCATCGGATGTGCCGTCCTCCAGAAGCGCTGGATCCCAACCATGTGTGCATACCAGCTGGTTGTCAATGGTGCGGGCAAAATCTATCTCGAATACCCTTTGTCCTTTACCATAATTGCTTAATATAGCCTCCAGGGAATTTGTATAATCATGGCCATCGATTATTCCGCCGGCATGTGCAATTGTTAACGCGCCTGTCCAGGTATCCAGAGTATTCCTGTGCAATTGTCTGTATGAGGGAATTGCCAGCAAAACGGCGGTTGAGCCAAACGATA
>CAMWWW010000250.1 GCA_947178015.1 uncultured Clostridia bacterium | reverse complement strand
GCCGACGTTTTTCAATAGGTTCCTTGAGGAAAATAGCTGCGCTGGCTATGCGGACTTTTCTGGAAAATGATTATGTAAGTAGCTCCTGCAAACAGTTATATTCAGGTTTATGTAAAAATTTTAAGTTCGTCATAGAGCCAAGGGGCGTCTATATCGAATCCTTCAAGTAAAATGTTTTTCGAAATCTTTCTCCAATCGAAATTTTATACCGTGAATCTATGAAGATTTTCTATTAAAACCTTCACTTTATTATCAAGGTCCTCGACCAGTTTTCCTGCATCATTCACCAAGGCAGCCAGACCGATGGACATCGCGGAGGTTTCTTCTGTAACGGCGGCGTTATCCTGTGCGAGATTATTGAGCTGTTCAAGAGAAGACGTGACATTTGTGCGCTGTTTTTCCATATCAGTGGTTATTGTATCAATAGAATGAACGGAGTTGACAACACTGTCCAGCTCTTTATATAGCTGAGAAAAGATATTTTGTGTTTCAGACAAGGAGCTTACTTGTATATCCACGGAGCTGTTAATTTCCTTCATAACTTCGATAGAGCGGGAGGAATTTGCTAATAGCTCATTGAGAACATGGCGGATCTCTCCTACGGAGGAGGCGGACTGCTGCGCAAGCTTGCCGATCTCATCTGCAACGACAGCAAAGCCTCTGCCAGAATCACCGGCTCTTGCCGCCTCAATGCTTGCGTTAAGGGCGAGAAGGCTTGTCTGATCGGAGATCTCGTTAATTAAATTCGCAGCAACTTGAATCTGCTGTACGGACTGATTGGTAAGTTCCGTCTGCTCGTGCATGGCATCAATATTAGTCCTTGTCTTATTGTTGATCTCAATGAGGCGGTTCAATGTCGACATGGAATTTTCACTGATCTGCTTCATATCTTTGGCATTGCTGTCCAAAATGGTAATCTCTTCACTGGTCGTGTTAATGCGGTCTGCCATAATTGTAACCTCGTTGGTTGCATCGCTGGTGGAGGTGGCCTGATTGGTCACATTATTTGCAATAGAATCCACAGCGGTGGATACTTCATCAATGGAGCCTTGCATATTATGGAAGGTACTGTCAAATGTTTCCAGCGCTGTGTTAATGCCCTCAGATACATTGGTTATATCAAACAGCAATTCACGCATATTTTGCTGGGCAATATTCAAAGCATCCGCAGTCTGTCCAATCTCATTTCTCTGCATTACATGTATCTCTGTAGTCATATCCCCCTTTGACAGTTGTTCTGCAAAAACTTGAATTTTTTTAAGAGGCTTTACCAACTTAGAACCAAACAAAAAGGCAATAATCAGTGCAACCGCAATAGAACCGACAAAGACAGAATTGATTCTCATCAGAACAGAGTTATAATTGTTGTCCAGAAATGTCTGAACAACAAGGGTGTCGCGCTGCATATCATCAACATAATTGCCAGTACTTACCATCCAGCCCCACGGCTCGAAAAGCTGAGAGAAAGCAATTTTGGGAGCGATTGTCACTCCGTCGGCTTTTGTAAAGTTAAATTCTGTAAAACCGCATTTCTCTGAAGTTTGGCTGGTACTTACAATTTGCTGTGTTATTTTTATACCATTTGGATCTGTCAGATCAGAACGATTGGTTCCTTCCTGATCCGATAATACAGGATGCATAATGAGGGTGCAATCTAAATCATCAATCCAGAAATAACCACTCTGATCGTCTCTGTAGCGCATAACACGAATAATTTCCTTTGCATCTTCCATGGCTTGTGCTTCTGATTTTTCACCAGACTGGAATTTGTTGTATTCACTCTGCACAACAGCCATAGCACTTTGTACTTGAGATTTGATTTCTTTTTTATAACCGGAGTTGACGGAATCTTCATAGGTCTGGAAAGCGACTCTTGACATAGACTTGATGGATAGAATAGCGTTTAGGCCTATTAAAATTGCTGTTAGAATTACTATGGTAGAACAAAGCAGCATGATAGAGCCTCGTAAGCTTTTGTTTCTTTTTGGTTTCATAAATTTTCCCCCTGATAGTTGATATAGTACTGAATTACTAAAATTATATAATGAAACTAGGAAAATAGCAATAAAAAAGGATTCTTTTCGCGAAAAGAATCGATAGGAATCCACGTGTATGGTCCTTTATTTTTAGGATGTATGAAAAACTACATGTTTTGTAGAAGAAAATGTATTTTTATGGAATTTATTTTTCGCTATAATGGGTGCAGCAACTGATAATGGAAGGGTTGAGGACAGGAGGAGATAGTTTATGGCGAAACGATATTTGTTTACGGATAGTTGGGAATTCCAGTGTGTAGAGCCGGAAGGCAATCCTTGTGAGGGGAAATATGTTCCGGTTGCGCTGCCGCATGATTGGCAGATTTATGATACCTCGGATTTGTATCGGGACGGGGATGGATGGTATCGCCGTGTGTTTGTGATTGAGAAGAAGGAGGATTTGCGATACCGTCTGTATTTTGAAGGTGTTTATATGGATTGTACCGTTTGGGTCAATGACTGTGTGGTGGGAGAGTGGAAGTATGGGTATTCTTCTTTTTATTTTGATATTACAGAGGCAGTCTGTGATGGGGAGAATACGGTTCAGGTGCGCTGCCGGTTTCGGAATCCGAATTCAAGATGGTATTCAGGTGCAGGAATTTATAGAAATGTGTGGTTTTGTACATTTCCAAAGAGACATATTCTTCAGGATGGATTGTATGTGTCGGCAAGACAGAGTGAGAACAAAGATGTATGGAAAGTGGAACTTGATGCAGAGGTGCAGCTTGCAGAGGGAATGGGTTCTGCGTATGAGCTGTGTGTGGAGCTGTTAGATGAGGAGGGAACGGTTGCCGCAGAGGAGCATGTGTCTTGTTCAGATGCGTGGGCGATGTCGGAGAAGGTGCTTGCGCTCTTGCCTGTGGAGGAAGCGGGAGCAGTAAGTTGTCATGCGGAGGTTACGTTGACGAAGCCAAAACTCTGGGATATAGAAAACCCGGCTGTTTATAAAGCGAAGGTATCACTCTGTCATTGTGGAGAGGTGCTTGATGTGGAGGAGACGGTATTTGGCTGCCGTACCTGTGAATTTTCACCGGATCAGGGATTTTTGCTGAATGGAAGAAAAGTAAAGTTGAATGGCGTGTGTGAGCACCATGATCTGGGCGCGCTGGGAGCAGCGTTTTATCCGGCGGCAATGGAAAGAAAGCTTGTGATGCTTCAGTCGATGGGGGTTAATGCTCTGCGCACGTCTCACAATATGCCTGCGCCGGAGCTGCTTACTATGACGGATAAGATGGGTATATTGGTGATCGATGAATCGTTTGATATGTGGGAGCGCAGCAAAACAGAGTATGATTATGCCAGATTTTTTAAGGAATGGGCGGATAGAGATGCGGCGGCATGGGTTCGCAGAGACAGAAATCATCCCAGCGTAATTCTATGGTCCATTGGAAATGAGATCTATGATACGCATGCAGATGAGCAGGGGGTGCGCATTACAAAAGAGTTAGTAGAGCGGGTTCGTCTGCATGATGGAAAACAAAATGCAAGGCCTACTATCGCGTCGAATTATATGCAGTGGGAAAATGCACAGAATTGCGCCGATATTCTGAAGCTAGCTGGTTATAATTATGCGGAGCGTCTTTATATGGAGCATCACCAAGCGCATCCTGACTGGGTGCTTTATGGGAGTGAGACAAGCTCTACCGTGCAGAGCCGAGGGATCTATCATTTTCCATTAAAGCAGCCGATTCTTAAGGATGAGGATGAGCAGTGTTCTAGCCTTGGAAACAGTACGGTGGGCTGGGG
>CAMWWW010000249.1 GCA_947178015.1 uncultured Clostridia bacterium | reverse complement strand
AAGTGACACAGAAACTGCATCAGGCGGCGGCAGAACTGAAATTTGAGATGGCAGCACAGCTTCGGGATGAGATGGTGGAGCTTAAAAAACATCTTGCGGAATTAGAGAATTAAAATAAAATTGGCAGAAAGGTACGGTTTTCAGATGGCACAGAAAAAGAGGGAAATCAAATATATAAAAATTAGAGGCGCGAATGAGCATAATTTAAAACATGTGGATGTGGATATTCCAAGAGATCAATTTGTAGTGCTGACAGGTCTGAGCGGTTCAGGAAAATCGTCTCTGGCATTTGATACCATTTATGCAGAGGGGCAGAGAAGGTATATGGAATCTCTTTCTTCCTATGCAAGACAGTTTCTTGGGCAGATGGAAAAACCAGATGTGGAAAGTATTGATGGTCTTCCTCCTGCCATTTCCATCGACCAGAAATCTACAAATCGAAACCCACGTTCCACGGTGGGCACGGTGACGGAAATCTATGATTATTTTCGTCTGCTATATGCAAGAATTGGTGTTCCGCACTGTCCCAAGTGCGGCAAGGAGATACGCAAGCAGACCATTGATGAGATGGTGGATCAGATACTGTCCATGCCTGAGAGGACAAAAATACAGCTTTTGGCTCCGGTGGTGCGCGGGAGAAAGGGTGAGCATGCCAAGGTTTTGGAAAATGCGAGAAAGAGCGGATACGTCAGAGTTCGGGTGGACGGCAATCTTTATGAGTTGTCCGAGGAGATTAAGCTGGATAAAAATATAAAGCATAATATAGAGATTGTGGTGGATCGTCTGGTGATTAAGCAGGGCATTGAAAAGCGTCTTACAGATTCTATAGAGAATGTTATGGCACTTTCTGACGGGCTTATGATAGTGGATGTGGCGGACGGAGAGCCTGTAAATTTTAGCCAGAGCTTTTCCTGCCCGGACTGCGGCATCAACATAGATGAGATTGAGCCGAGAAGCTTTTCTTTTAATAATCCATTTGGAGCGTGTCCCGATTGCTATGGCTTAGGATATAAGATGGAGTTTGATGAGGAGCTGATGATACCCGATCGTTCCTTAAGTATTGAGGAGGGCGCGATTGTAGTGACAGGATGGCAGTCCAGCACCGATCAAGGCAGCTATTCCAGAGCGATCTTAAATGCGCTGGCGAAGGAATATAACTTTACATTAAGCACTCCATTTGAGGAATATCCTGAAAAAGTAAAAAAGATTCTTTTACATGGAACAGAGGGGCAATCTGTTAAAGTATATTATAAGGGACAGCGTGGGGAGGGCACCTATGACGTGGCGTTTGAGGGTCTGATCAAAAATGTTGAGCGCCGTTATCGGGAGACAGGTTCTGAATCCATAAAGGCAGAGTATGAAACCTTTATGAAGGTGACACCCTGCCGTACCTGCGGCGGACAGAGGCTAAAGAAGGGAGCTCTCGCAGTTACAGTGGGAGAGAAAAATATCTATGAGATCACCTCCCTATCCATCGGAAGGCTTCAGGAATTTTTAAACCATCTGGAGCTTACGCAGATGCAGGAGATGATAGGCGCGCAGATATTGAAAGAAATATGTGCAAGAATCGGATTTTTGATGGATGTCGGTTTGGACTATCTGACTCTAGCGAGAGCGACAGGAAGCCTGTCAGGAGGAGAGGCACAGAGAATCCGCCTAGCCACGCAGATTGGCTCTGGCCTTGTAGGTGTAGCCTATATTTTGGATGAGCCCAGCATTGGCTTACATCAGAGAGATAACGATAAACTCTTAAATACATTGATGCATCTGAGAGATCTGGGAAATACCTTGATTGTGGTGGAGCATGACGAAGACACCATGCTGGCCGCGGATTATATTGTGGATGTTGGCCCAAAGGCAGGCTCGCACGGCGGCGCGATCGTGGCACAAGGAACAGCAAAAGAGATTATGAAAAATAAGGCGTCCATAACCGGAGCTTATTTAAGCGGAAAAATTAAAATTCCTGTGCCGAAAGAGAGAAGGAAGCCGACAGGCTATCTGACGATAAAGGGTGCAGCGCAGAATAATCTTAAAAATATAAATGTCAAGATTCCGCTGGGAGTTATGACTTGTGTGACAGGGGTATCCGGTTCAGGCAAAAGCTCTCTTATCAATGAAATTTTATATAAGCGCTTAGCAAGAGATCTAAACCGGGCAAGGATGATTCCGGGGGCACATAAGGATATTCTGGGTATGGAGCAGCTTGACAAAGTGATAAACATCGATCAGTCTCCAATTGGAAGGACCCCGCGCTCTAATCCGGCAACCTACACTGGAGTATTTGATATGATTCGAGATCTATTTGCGGCAACGCCCGACGCGAAGGCAAGAGGCTATCAGAAGGGACGGTTCAGCTTTAATATTAAGGGCGGGCGCTGTGAAGCGTGCAGCGGTGACGGCATTATAAAGATTGAGATGCATTTCCTGCCTGATGTCTATGTTCCCTGCGAGGTTTGCGGCGGAAAGAGATATAACCGAGAGACGCTGGAGGTTCATTATAAAGGAAAGACAATTTATGATGTGCTTGAGATGACAGTGGAGGAGGCATTGAAATTTTTTGAAAATGTGCCAAGTATCTACAGAAAAATAGAAACGTTAAATGATGTCGGGCTTTCCTATATTAAACTAGGACAACCATCCACAACACTCTCAGGAGGAGAGGCACAGAGGATTAAGCTGGCGACGGAACTAAGCAGAAGAGGAACAGGAAAAACCATCTATATCTTAGATGAACCCACGACAGGATTGCACTTTGCAGATGTGCATAAATTGATAGAAATTTTACGCAGGCTGTCGGATGGAGGAAATACAGTGGTGGTGATTGAGCATAATCTGGATGTGATAAAGACGGCGGATTATATTATTGATATTGGACCGGAAGGGGGAGAACGCGGAGGAACGGTAATTGCTGAAGGGACGCCTGAACAGGTGGCGGAGAATCCCGTGTCTTACACAGGGGAATATGTGAAAAAATATTTAGAAAGTTAAAAAGTGTATTTTGTCCAAAAGGGTAGTATCATTTTTGGGAATGGTCCGCCCAGAGAATCGCTTATAGTCCTCCGTCACCCCGCTCCCGCTTAGTGAAAAACGTAACGGATGCTAAACTCGTGAAATACCTCGTTAAGCACCGACGTTTTTCAATAGGTGCCTTGAGGACCATAGCCGGTTCTCTGAGCTACTTTTTCTGCCGTGCTAGGTGCGGTTGTTTTTTATCTATATATAAACTGGCAACCCAATAGTCGGAACAAAAAGCAGGAACAGCAGATTTTGGACTGTTACAGCACCACAGACAAATATATTCTTAGCAAGACACACGCCAATGCGCATTAGACTGTATTTCACAAAAGAAAGCGATAAATACCAGTGGCTTGTGTTGGTGCAGAAAAGCCAAGTGTGAAATAGAGGTAAGGTAGACAGGCAATCAGGGAACAACACAGCGAGGGATAATTACGAATTGATAAGGAATATCCCTAAGTGTGAGGGTGCGAATATTTAGATACCTTTTATCGCTGATGAAAGCAATTTAATTTGTCAGTTTGAGGAACAGAGGGAACGGGCAAGGCAGATGATGATTGCAAAGAATATGGCAAAGAGAGATTAAGCAGAATTAAATGGAATTGCGAGAGTTCTTGTGGTAGAATAAAGTCGTTGAGCAAGTCAATAAATTAATGGCTAAGGAGATTCATCATGATAAACAAACGCATATCAATCCGTGTTACTATACTGATAATAATTATGACATTCATGGAAATGACCGCATTGCCTGCAGCTTTATTCTGCAATATACAAATTAGGGATATTGAACCGATTTATTTCTCTTTG
>CAMWWW010000248.1 GCA_947178015.1 uncultured Clostridia bacterium | reverse complement strand
AAGCGAGAGCGGGGTGACGGAGGAAATAGCTGCGCTGGCTATGCGGACCTTTCTCTAAAATGATTACACAAATCGCTTTTACATAACTCTATTCTTAAAAAATTCTTGTTTTTCTTGTTAGCCTGATATATAATCGGATCAATGCTATTAATGAAAGAGTATTAAGGAGGAAGAGATGGGTAAAATCAGAGTGAGATTCGCGCCAAGTCCAACTGGGAAGATGCATGTTGGGAATTTGCGCTCAGCTTTGTATGAGTATCTGATAGCAAAGCATGAGGGCGGAGATTTTATTTTAAGAATAGAGGATACAGATCAGGAACGATATGTTGAGGGAGCGACGGAAATTATCTATCGCACACTGGACAAGGCAGGGCTGATTCATGATGAAGGCCCAGATAAGGATAGAGGGTATGGTCCTTATGTGCAGAGTGAGAGGCAGAAAACAGGCGTTTATATGAAGTATGCGAAGGAGCTGATTGAAAAAGGCGAGGCATACTATTGTTTTTGTGACAAGGAGCGTTTGGCGTCATTAAAGACAGAGGTTGTGGACGGCAAGGAGATCAGCGTCTATGACAAGCATTGCTTGGGACTGTCAAAAGAAGAGGTGGAGGAGAAGCTGGCGGCAGGTATGCCGTTTGTAATTCGCCAGAATAATCCAAGGGAGGGAAGGACCACCTTCCACGACGAGCTGTATGGGGATATTTCTGTTGAAAATTCTGAGCTGGATGATATGATTTTAATAAAATCCGATGGCTATCCAACCTATAATTTTGCCAATGTGGTGGATGACCATTTGATGGAGATCACACATGTTGTGAGAGGAAATGAGTATCTGTCCTCTTCTCCAAAATATCAGAGGCTTTATCGGGCATTTGGCTGGGAGCCGCCGGTTTATATTCATCTGCCTCTGATCACGGGCGCCGATCACAAAAAGATGGCGAAGAGAAGCGGAGATGCTTCTTTTGAAAATCTGATTGAGCAGGGCTTTCTTTCTGAGGCGGTGGTCAATTATATCGCACTGCTTGGTTGGAGCCCGGAGGATAATAGGGAGTTCTTTTCTTTGGAGGAGATGGTGAAGGAATTTAATTATCGCCGCATTAGTAAGTCCCCGGCGGTGTTTGACATTGTCAAGCTAAAATGGATGAACGGGGAATATTTAAAGGCGATGGATTTTGAGACTTTTTATAAGATGGCTGAGCCGTACCTTGAGGAGTATGTTCATAGGGATATTGACAGGCGGAAGCTGGCGGAGATGATTAAGACACGCATTGAGATCTTCCCTGATATAAAAGAGCAGGTTGATTTTATTGATGTGCTTCCTGATTATGATACAGCCATGTATACACATAAGAAAATGAAAACCAATGAGGAGACCTCGCTAGAGGTATTAAAGGATATTCTTCCTCTGTTAGAGGGACAGGAGGATTATTCGAATGATGCGCTGTATGCAGCTATCTCTGGTTATATTGCGGAGAAGGGCTTAAAAAATGGTTATGTGTTGTGGCCGCTTCGAACGGCAGTTTCCGGCAAGCAGTCCACACCGGGCGGCGCGACGGAGCTGATGGAGCTGCTTGGGAAGGAAGAGTCCCTGCGCCGCATCCGCATTGGCATACAGAGGCTTTCTCATGAGCTTTAATTCTTCTCAGCTTCAAGCAATCAATCATAATAAGGGGCCTGCGTTGGTGCTTGCAGGTCCCGGTTCTGGCAAAACCCTTGTCATCACTCACAGAACAAAAAAGTTAATTGAGGACTGCGGCGTAAATCCTTCTAATATTCTGGTGGTCACCTTTACAAAGGCGGCGGCGACAGAGATGAAGGAGCGTTTTGTGCGTTTGACGGGGAAAAATCTTCCTGTTTCTTTTGGGACCTTTCACGCTATTTTTTTTAAGATTTTGAAATATGCATATCGACTGGATGGCTCTAACATTGTGCGTCAGGAGCAGGTTTTTTCGTGGCTTCGAGAGATAATGCGAGAGTGTAAGCTGGATGCAGAGGATGAGAAGGAGCTGCTTGCAGGAATTCAGGGTGAGATTAGTCTAGTGAAGGGAGAGAGGCTATCTTTGGATTATTATTATCCGAAGTCATGTTCAAAGGAAGTTTTTATATATTTTCTTAAGGAATATGATAGAAGGCTGCGGAGTGAGGGGTATATTGATTTTGATGATATGTTGGTAATGACATATGAGCTTTTTGCAAAGCGTTCGGATATTTTATCTGCATGGCAGAGGAAGTACAGCTATATATTAATTGATGAGTTTCAGGATATTAATAAGACGCAGTATGATATTGTCAGGCTTCTTGCTGAGGAGGATAAAAATCTTTTTGTGGTTGGAGATGACGATCAATCCATCTATCGGTTTCGAGGGGCAAAACCTGAGATTATGCTGGGATTTGAAAAGCAGTATCCTAGTGCAGTGCGAATTGTATTGGAGAAAAATTACCGCTCAACCAAATCCATTGTCGACGCGGCGGGGTGCGTGATTGGCTGTAATAAGAAGCGTTACCCAAAGAAGATACAGACGGATAATGAGGCAGGTGAGCCTGTGGAGGTTCGCGCTTTTCCAAATCCGTCCTCGCAGAATAAGGAGCTTGCTAGAAGGATTCGGCGTTATCAGGCGATGGGATATGCGTGGTCTGATATGGCTGTATTGTTTCGGACCAATACGGATGCAAGGTTGTTGGTGGAGTATTTAATGGAATATAATATTCCCTTCCGCTTAAAGGAGAGCCTGCCAGATATTTTTGAACATTGGATTAGCAAGGATATAAGGGCATATTTGGCCATTGCGGAAGGCTCCAGAGAGAGGGCGGATTTTCTTAAGATTATCAACCGCCCGAAGCGATATATCAGCAGGGATTGTCTGGATACGCCTCAGATTTCCTTTGAGAGACTTCTTACATATTATGAGGATAAGAAATGGATGGCGGACAGAATAGAAAGACTTAGGGAGGATATTCAGTTTCTAAGGGATCTGCCGCCTTATGCGGCGATCTGTTATATACGCCGGGCAGTGGGGTATGAGGATTATCTGAGGGAATATGCAGAGTCAAAGAATATCGGTGTGGAGGAGCTGATTTCGGTGTTGGACGAGCTTCAGGAGAGCGCAGAGGGGTTTGCGGATTCCGGGGAGTGGTTTTCCCATATGGAAGAGTACCGCGCAGAGCTAAAACAGCAGGAACAGCTTGCCGTGGAGGAGGATGCAGTGGTGTTGTCGACGCTTCACGCTTCAAAGGGATTGGAGTATGAGGCAGTGTTTTTGGCAGACGTAAATGAGTCGGTGATACCATATAAGAAGGCAGTGCTTGATGAAGATATTGAAGAAGAGCGCAGAATGTTCTATGTTGGGATGACAAGGGCAAAAAAGAGGCTACACATCTATTATGTGAAAGAAAGGTATCATAAGCAGATGGAGGTGTCAAGATTTCTAGTAGAGGCCGGCTTGGTAACAGGATAAGATAAAAAATAATATAATGTAGTGTAACATGTTAAACAGTTAATGGTATACGTAATGATTATAATTTTTTAGCAGCGAAGGAGGAGCAATATGGGTAATCACGTAGTATGGCAGGATCGGTTTAATATTGGGGTAGATTTGATAGATCGAGAACACAAAAAATTATTTAATATCTTAAATAGCCTATTTGAGCTAAGTGAACAAGAGGAGAAAAGTCAATGGGTATGCCGGGAGGGCATTAAATATTTTAAGGGCCATACAATGAAACACTTTGCAGAGGAAGAGGCCTATATGGCTTCTATTGATTAGGCTGGATTTTGTATGCACCGGGCGGATAAAGCTAAATTTACAAAGGTAACGGATACGTCGGCTGAG
>CAMWWW010000247.1 GCA_947178015.1 uncultured Clostridia bacterium | reverse complement strand
GCGTCCGCTACGTTTTTCACTAAGCGAGAGCGGGGTGACGGAGGAAATAGCAGCGTTGGCTATGCGGACCTCTCTCGAAAATGACCATATATCTACTCCCTTTTCGGAAAAGTGTTCCCTGCCGTAATTTATAGTTCACAGACCATTTTGACTTTTAATGGGCGTTTTGTTAAAAATTCAGCATTTTCATCCATTGTCGTTCTCGGATGCTGATAGATATCCTTCTGCATGTCGACAGGTTCGTCAATGATATACAAATACCCTTTTTCCACTCCATTATGGCTGATTACACCATTGTCATCATATCCTAAAATGTTTGGTTTATGTGAAAACGCCTCTGCGAGTTCTTTCCACTGTGTAATTGTACTGTTGGTTCTTAACTCCGAAAAAAGCTCATTAGAACCATGGTACCAGATACCGTCATCCTTTATTTCTATTTTCATTTTTTTCCTCCATGATTTCCGAGGGAACACTTTTCCGAAAAGGGAGTAGATCTATCTATATCTTCTTACAACTCTTCCACCGCAATCGCTGCTCCATCACGCCAAATTCTTTCTAAATCATAGAACAGTCTATCTTCACTAGAAAAGATATGAATAATTACATCTCCATAATCCATCAGTATCCAATTAGCTGTCTGATACCCTTCAATCTGCCGTACTTGCACTTCTTCTTTTGCAAGCTCCTCCTGTACCTGATCTGCCATTGCCTGAATCTGGTTTCTATTTGCGCCGCTCGCTATAATAAAGTAATCGGCCAGCACCGATATATTGGAAATATCAATAATCTTAATATCTTCCCCTTTTTTCTCTGCGAGTGCTGCATATGCTGTTTTTGCTTTGCTTTTTGATGTCATATATTGCTCTCCTTTTTAAGTAAATCCTCTTTTTCTTTTATTAACGTTGTATAATAAGTAAGCGCTCTCTCTGTTGTAGTATCGAACTCTCCCTGTTTTTTCTTTAAATATTCCACAGTATCTGACAAAATCATATACATGGCGAGATCCAGATCGATAAAGGAGATATGGCGAATCTCAGGAAGTCTTGCAGCCTTGCTTCTTCCCGGCTCAATAAAGTCAGCGATAAAGACTATTTTCTCCAACGTTGACATCGCTGGTCTTCCGGTTGTATGATAGAGAACGGCATTAAGAATATCCTTATCATCCACATGGTATTTATTCATAGCGAGAAATGCACCTAGCTTACTATGAAGCAAATAGGGATTTCTGCGCTCTGTGTCTGTGACACTGAGATGATATTTCATACATTTATTTAGCTTGGCATCATCTGACATACATTTTGCACAATCATGTAAAAGTCCGGCAAGCTCTGCCTTTTTTAAATCGCAATTATGCCGCATTGCCAGTGCCGTCGCTGTGTAAGTGACGCCTATGGTATGTTCGTATCGGTCTGCATCAAGCTTTCGTCTCAGTCTTTGTTTAATTTTATCTATATTATATTGCATAGTCAGACTCCTTTTGCATATAACTTGTTTTGATATATATACTTTTCTACGTCCTTTGGAACCAGATAGCGGATGCTCTCTCCACGTTGTACACGTTCTCTTATCAAACTGGAGGAAATCATGATATCCGGCGTATAAAGTGGATAAATCTGTGCGCCGTATTGCTTTTTTAAATAATCCATTCGTTCTTCTAACTGAGGGCGTTTATAGTCGCCGCGAACGGCGGCAAGAAGAATCGAATGGCTCATAATAATCTCTGGCTGCCGCCACTGCTCTAACTGAAATAGAGAATCTGCACCGATAATAAAATAATAACAGCAGTCAGGATTATATTTACAAAGCCCCGTGAGCGTTTCTGCCGTATACGTTTTACCCTCTCGCTCCACCTCAACATTTGATAGCTTAAAATGTTTATTATCCTCTATGGCAAGCTGTAACATACGAACCCGATGGTTTGCCGGCGTGATCTCCCTTTCCTTTTTATGTGGGGGATCACCACTTGGCATAATGAGCACAGTATCCAGTTTATATTGCTCCCATGCCTGCTCTGCCAATAATAAATGTGCCATATGGATGGGATCAAAGGTTCCTCCAAGAATCCCGACCTTTTTTTTCTCCTCGTTATGTTTTTCCTCCATACTTATCATCCACCCTTACGCCAAAGCGAATATTCACCGTCCGCTTTGTTATTTCCTTATACCTTTAAATTTACACTGGAAGCTTAATTTTTCTTTTTGCAGGATCATCTGCCTGTTTATATAGCACGATTTTTTTACCAATTACCTGAACCACTTCAGAACGGGTATCCTGCGCCAAAGTCTGTGCGATTTCCTTTGGATCGTCCATGCAATTTTTCAACACACCAATCTTAACTAATTCTCTTGCTTCTAAAATTTCTTTGATAGCTTCCTCAAATTCTGTGGTAAGGCTTGCCTTTCCAACATGGAAAGCAGGATCTAGCCCAGAAGCCAGCTTCATCAAATAGGAACGCTGTTTGCTTGTCATATGTTTCCCTCTTTTCTATTTATTTAAAATACTCAAATTCAAAGCCATATATTTTTACGGTATCACCGTCGGTAATGCCAAGATCTTCCAGTTCTTTTAATATCCCGTTTAATCTCATAAAATTTTGGAAAAATTCAAAGCCCTTCTCGGATTCAAGGTTTGTGTAGCCAAGCATACGTTCAATTCTGGGTCCTTCAATCGAATACAGCCCTTCTTCCAGTTTTTCTACACTATAAGGAAGTTCTTTGTTCTGCATAAATTCAGGGAAAAATTCCTTTTCAAATACAAGTGGCTTTAAATTTGTCTCCTTTATCAAATCATTGACATAATAAAGAAGCTCCTTTAAGCCTGTCCCACTTACAGCGGAAATGGGAAATACGCGGATTCCCTTTGTATGAAATTCTTGTTCCAGACGTTTGAGCGGATCTTCGGTATTGTCGTCTCTATATATTGCGTCTATCTTATTGGCCGCAATCACCTGCGGTCTTGCCAATAGCTCTGGATTATATGCCTCCAGCTCTTTGTTAATGGCATAAATATCAGCAATTGGATCACGTCCCTCGGTAGAAGCAGCGTCTACCATATGGATCAGAACTCTAGTCCGCTCAATGTGACGAAGAAATTCATATCCAAGCCCAATTCCCTCTGAAGCTCCCTCGATTAATCCCGGTATATCTGCTATTACAAAGCCATTGTGCTCATCCAGATCCACCACACCCAAATTTGGGCTTAATGTAGTAAAATGATAATTGGCTATTTTAGGGCGCGCGTTCGTCACACGAGAAAGTAAAGTGGATTTTCCCACATTAGGAAATCCTACCAGCCCGACATCTGCAATTACCTTTAACTCCAATATCACCCAAAGCTCCTGCGCCGGCTGTCCCGGCTGTGCATACTGCGGCACTTGCATGGTGGGAGTTGCGTAAAATTTATTTCCTTTGCCGCCTCTGCCGCCCTTTAAGATTACCTCTCTTTTGGTATCTCCTGACATATCAGCAATTACCTTGCCGGTTGATTCTTCCCGAATCACAGTGCCTGCTGGGACCTTAATAACGAGATCACTGCCATTTTTGCCATGACAATTTTTCTTTCCTCCCTCTGCTCCACTCTCGGCCACATATTTTCTAATCTGCCTGAAATCTGTAAGCGTATTCAATCCTTCCTCTACCTCAAAGACAATATCGCCGCCTTTGCCGCCGTCGCCGCCGTCAGGACCTCCGCTCGCCACATACAACTCGCGCCGAAAGCTTACATGCCCATCGCCGCCCTTGCCCGATTTTATAAATATTCTTGCTCTGTCTGCAAACATATGCTTCACCTCAGAAAAAATATCTTATACACATCTCCGAGCCCACGAGACTCATGAGCAGCGGCTTT
>CAMWWW010000246.1 GCA_947178015.1 uncultured Clostridia bacterium | reverse complement strand
CTTAACCCGCCGTCTAACACCTGATCAACCCTCGCTGTCAGAACCTCATGATTATTAAATGCTTCCTCCAGCCTCTTGCTGCCCTTCTCCGCCGCAAGTCTCTTATAAGTAAGGAGAACCTGTCCTTCACCATCGTTCACCTTCAGGACCTTTGCCTGCATGGTATCTCCAACAGAAACCATGGTGGTAAGATCAGCGTTCGGTGTGTTTGTGTATTCACTGCGGACGATAATGCCGTCTGCCTTGTAGCCTATATTAAGAATAATCTCATCTGCTTTGACACCGATGACTGTACCTTCTACAACCTCTCCGTTCCTTATAGTCTTAAATGATTCTTCCAGCATTTGTTCAAAATTCATCTCTTCTGACATTAGTATGAACCTCCTCGATAATATTATTTGGGGTGGAAGCCCCCGCTGTAATACCTACGCTACCCATGGACTTCAGAACATCAAGATCCAAATCAACAAGTGTCTGTATATAGTAAGTATTTTTACATTCCTTTTTGCAAATCTCATATAGCTTCTGCGTATTGGAACTGTGGCGGCCGCCTATCACAATCATGGCGTCTGCCTCTCTGGCAATTTCTGCTGCCTCTTTCTGCCTCTCCTGCGTTGCATTACAGATTGTATTTAAAACAATTATATCATACCCCTTTTTCGAAATAATTTCAACTAATTCTTCAAATTTATTGTAATTAAATGTCGTCTGTGACACAATACTAACTGGTATACTACTATCAAGAGTAAAATTTTCGGCTTCTGCTGCCGTTTCCAGTATGATTGCCTCTTTTTGGCAGCAGCTTCGGATTGCTTCCACTTCCGGGTGATTTTTGTTCCCCGTTATCATTATATGACGCCCCAGCGCCTCCTGTTCTCTGACAAGACGATGAATTTTTTTAACAAAGGGACAGGTGGCGTCCACAACGGTAATTCCTTCTCTGTCAAGCAAGTCGTAGATCTCTCTGCCGACGCCGTGCGCGCGTATAATCACAATTCCCTTCTCAAGAGCCGCCAGCTCTTCCTTTGTATTAAGTACCTGAACCCCTCTCTGCTCCAGATCACGCACTACCTCCTCATTGTGAATAATGGGGCCATAGGTATAGATGGGAAGCTCTTTTCCGTCTTTCTCTCTGTTTTCTATCTGTTCGTATACTTGCTCTACTGCCTTCCTCACGCCAAAACAAAAGCCTGCTGTTTTTGCCAAAATCACCTGCATAGTTGCTTATCCGCCTTTATTTTAAGTATTGCCTCCATCACCTCATCAATTCCCATATTGGAGGAATCGAAAAACACAGCGTCCTCCGCCTGCTTTAAAGGAGAAATCTCCCTGTGCATATCACGGTAATCCCGCTCCTCAATATCCTTCGCTATCTCTGCTAAAACAGGCTCCTGTCCTTTTTCCAAAAGCTCTTTATAGCGCCGTTCTGCCCTCGCCTCCACACTGGCGGTCAGATAAATCTTTAAATCTGCCTGAGGCAGCACACAGGTTCCAATATCTCTTCCATCCATAATCACATCTGCCTTTGCTGCGAGAGTGCGCTGCAAATCCAAAAGCTTTTTTCTGACCATGGGATAGACACTGATCGCCGAGGTCATATTTCCTACCTCTTCTGTGCGGATAAGCCCCGTCACATTCTCTCCATTTAACATAACCTGCTGCTCTCCGCTCTGATAGGTGATCTCCACCTCCACTTCCTGACACGCTCCCTCGACCGCAGCACTGTCCTTTGCATGGATTCCCTTTCGTATCATATACAGTGCGATCGCGCGGTACATCGCCCCGGTATCCACATAGATAAAATTCAGTTTCTTTGCAAGCCCTTTCGCTATCGTACTTTTTCCAGCTCCTGCCGGGCCATCTATTGCTATTTGATATGACATTTTATTCCTCATTTCTGCGCCGCCTCTTTGCACATAAATTACAGCAACTTTGCGGCCAGCAGCGCACAGACACAAATTGCCGTGTGAAACACACAAAATCGGGATTGTGAAAATTTAGTTTTCACATTCTCTCTTTCTGTTATTCTTTTCTTTTTCCAGATATCTATACAATCTCAGGACATATTTTGTCCCGCCAAATAAGCAGTGGACCATGCAATCTGCAAATTAAAGCCGCCGGTATGCGCGTCCACATCCAGCACCTCCCCAGCAAAATAAAGCCCCTTTACAAGCTTTGATTCCATCGTGGAAGGATTTACCTCCTTTACAGACACACCGCCTCTGGTAATGATCGCTTCCTTATAATCCCGAAAACCGGTGATTGTCAACAAAAATGCTTTTAAACAGTCCACCAACGCAAGCCTCTCTTCCCTTGACAGCTCGTCTCCTCTGCGTTCCGGCGATAATCCGATATAGGAAAGCATCACAGGCACAAGACTTGACGGAAGAAGTGCACCGAGAAGATTTTTCATCTGCTTGCCCTTGTTTTCCTCAATCTCTCTCAAAATCCTTGCATTTAGCTGTTCTTTGGTGAGCGCTGGCTTTAGATCTATCGAGAGCGTCAAATTCTCCTTTGCAAGCGCTTTTGTCACATGGCTGCTTGCAGTAAGAAGAATCGGTCCGCTCACCCCAAAATGAGTAAACAACATTTCTCCAAAATCACTGTACAGCACCTTTCCCCTGCCGTCTATTATACGAACGGAAACATTTTTTAAAGAAAGCCCCATCAATTCTTTCACAAAGCTTTCCTTTGTTTCAAAGGGCACAAGCCCCGGTGCAAGATCCGTAATGGTATGCTTAAGCTTTCTTGCAAAGAGATACCCGTCCCCGGTAGAGCCAGTGGAAGGATAAGAAAGTCCCCCTGTAGCAATTAAAACGGAGCTGCCCTCTCTTCTTTCTCCCTTTTGAAGCAGAACCCCTCTCACGCTTCCATCCTCCACCAAAATATCTTTCACAGGCGTGTTGAGAAACACCTCCACGCCAAGACGCTGCATCTCTTTTGATAGAGTCTTAATCACATCCGAGGACTTGTCCGACTTGGGAAAAACACGGTTGCCCCGCTCCGTCTTCAGAGGCAAGCCAAGCTCTGCCAAAAGCTCCATCATATCAAGATTCGTAAAGTTGTAAAATGCACTGTAGAGAAAACGCGGATTTCCCACCACATGATCCAAAAATTCCTCCGCGTCACAGGCATTGGTAATATTACACCGCCCCTTTCCCGTGATAAACAGCTTTTTTCCCAGCTTCTCATTTTTCTCGTACAGGCTGACTTTATTTCCTTTTCTGGCGCAACTGACAGCCGCCAGCATACCAGCCGCCCCGCCGCCCACGATAATTACCTTCCCCATCGCACTCTCCCCGCTACCTATTCTAATCTCTTATCTTGTAATAATATGTCCAATATTTTTTAGCAAAACAGAGATCGTCCCATCCTCCCCGGTAATAAATTGTACCTGCTCTGGATTCTGGTACTGCTCCATGGGAATCTTAAGCTCGATGCCGGTGTCCGTCTTCAGACACTGTTTCTCATATTTTCTCACGGTCGCGTCGCTGGCAGGCGTCACTTCCTCCTCCGCAATATGATATTGATCCAGCTTTTCCCGCACCTCCTGCTTATACTCTTCTTTCTCTTTAAATATCTTATCGATCACGCGGGGAATATTCAAGCTTCCCTCCTCCATAAGCTCCTCATGTATAATGCTTTTCGCCTCCATGGAAGCCCCAAACTGCTCCTTCTCATCAAAATACTTTTTCTGCACCTGCTCCACAGCCTTCTCAACAGCAGCCAATTTGCTTTTGGCAGACAGCGCCGTGCCACATTTTAAAAATAGCTTGGAAAAATAGGCCGTCCTCTCCCCGTTCATGTCTCTAATCCACATCTCCGAGCCCACGAGACTCCTGAGCATGTGGTCTGGCGTGTTATTG
>CAMWWW010000245.1 GCA_947178015.1 uncultured Clostridia bacterium | reverse complement strand
TCTGCAATTTTTGATTTATAATACAAATATCAGAAAACTGAAGAATATAACTACAATCAGCAATACAGGTAAGATTACAAGAACAGGTAGAAAGCAAACGTGTCTAGAATATTAATAAAAAGCAGCATAGCCAGCGCAGCTATTTTCCTCAAGGCACCTATTGAAAAACGTCGGTGCTTAACGAGGTTTTTTACGAGTTTAGCATCCGCTACGTTTTTCACTAAGCGAGAGCGGGGTGACGGAGGAAATAGCAGCGCTGGCTATGCGTACCATTTCCGAAAATGATTACATGAATCGTCTTTGCAAAAACCTATTCAAATTGGTTATCGAAACATTATATTTTCTCTTGCGTTTTTCCTCTGATATGATATAATCATAGAAATGCAATTTCCCTGTGACCAATCAGAAAATGAGGACTACCCCATGTATTATGCTGAGATTAAAAAACATGATATCGCCAACGGAACCGGTATCCGTGTCTCTTTGTTTGTGAGCGGGTGTACGCACCACTGCAAAAACTGTTTTAATCAGGAGACATGGGATTTTCACTATGGAAAAGAGTTTACTACCACAACAGAAGAGGACATTCTTGCTGCACTGAAACCTTCTTACATTGCCGGCTTAAGTCTACTTGGCGGGGAGCCATTTGAGCATGTCAACCAACAGGGGCTTCTTCCCCTTCTCAGGAAAGTGAAACAGACGTATCCCCAAAAAAATATTTGGTGCTTTACCGGATACCTGTTTGATCGTGATATTGTCGGCGAGATGTGCCGCAAATGGGAGGAAACAAAGGAGATGCTCTCCTATATCGATGTTCTGATCGATGGGGAATATGTAGAAGAGCTGAAGCAGGCAAACCTGATCTTTCGCGGCTCTGCTAATCAGCGATCCATTCTAGTACAGGAATCTCTAAAAACAGATTCTATTGTTCTTTGGACACCGCCAGATTAAATAGTTGCAACACACATTTTACGGAGACAGCCGTGTTTTCACAGATGT
Source organism: uncultured Clostridia bacterium (assembly GCA_947178015.1). Taxonomy (GTDB): domain Bacteria; phylum Bacillota; class Clostridia; order Lachnospirales; family Lachnospiraceae; genus RGIG8607. The sequence goes on along the minus strand of CAMWWW010000245.1, from coordinate 2,899 downwards.
CTCTTTCTTTATGCGCAGGGATGCGTGAAGAGATTTGATAAGCCTTTGTACGAAATAACACAGAAATGGAGAGTATTATGTTAAAAGGACCTGTTCATATTAAAAAAATAAATGAGAAAGCCATTATCCCAACCTATGGCACAGAATTTTCTGCCGGCGCGGATCTGTACGCCTGTATTTCTGAATCTGTCACTTTGGCGCCCGGAGAAACCATTCTTATTCATACCGGAATTGCCATGGAAATACCAGAAGGATTTGTGGGACTTATTTATGCCAGAAGCAGCCTTGCAGTAAAAAGTGGTCTGGCTCCTGCCAATAAGGTGAGCGTGATAGATTCTGACTATAGGGGCGAGCTTATGATTCCCATTCACAACCACTCGCCGCATAGCCAGATAATCGAGCCTGCCGAGCGAATTGCACAGATTATTTTTACCCCATATTATATGGCACAATTTGAGGAGACCAGTGAGCTGCCCGACACGGCCCGCGGCGCGGGAGGTTTTGGTTCTACCGGAAAATATTAGAAATTGATTCCAACTGTGTGAGGAAAAAGCACAGATGAAAATAATTTTATGGAGGCGAAACTATGAGACATTTATTAAACCCATTGGATTTCTCTGTAGAAGAGCTTGATGAGCTGATGGATGTGGCACTTGATATCAGCAAACATCCCGACCAGTACGCGGAGCGCTGCAAAGGGAAAAAAATAGCCACACTCTTCTATGAACCAAGCACCCGTACACGCTTGAGCTTTGAAGCCGCTATGCTCAATCTCGGCGGCAGCGTTCTTGGCTTTTCTTCCGCCGCATCAAGCTCTGCATCCAAAGGCGAGAGTGTAGCAGACACCATACGCATGGTTTCCTGTTATGCAGATATCTGTGCCATGCGCCATCCAAAGGAAGGTGCACCGCTGGTTGCTTCGCTTCATTCCTCCATTCCTGTGATCAACGCAGGAGACGGCGGCCATCAGCATCCGACACAGACGCTCACGGATCTAATGACCATTCGCACCCTAAAAGGACGCCTTGACCATATAACTATCGGTCTATGCGGGGATCTGAAATTCGGTCGGACCGTACATTCCCTGATCAATGCATTGGTCCGTTACGAAAATGTCCGTTTTGTTCTTATCTCGCCCAATGAATTACGCATACCAGACTATATCCGTCAGGAAGTGCTCTCTGACAACCACGCCGAATACAAAGAAGTAACACAGCTAGAGGAGGTTATGCCGGAGCTTGATATTCTTTATATGACTCGTGTACAAAGAGAACGCTTTTTTAACGAAGAGGAATATATCCGCATGAAGGACTGTTACATTCTGGATGCAAAAAAAATGGAACTTGCCAGACCGGACATGCTTGTGCTTCACCCGCTGCCCCGCGTCAATGAGATCTCCGTGGAAGTGGATAAGGACCCACGAGCCAAATATTTTGAACAGGTACAGTTTGGCGTCTATATTCGTATGGCGTTGATTCTTAAATTATTAGAGGAGGCGAATCGATTATGTTAAATGTTGGAAAATTAAATGAGGGTGTGGTTCTTGATCATATCAAAGCCGGAAAAGCGATGGATATCTACCGAGATTTAAAGCTGGACAAAATCGACAACTGCGTCGCTATCATCAAAAATGCACGCAGCAACAAGATGGGCAAAAAAGATATTATAAAGATTGAAACCTCCATTGACAGCATTGACCTTGATATTCTTGGCTTTATCGATCACAATATCACGGTGAATATCATTAAAGACGGCGAGATAGTCAGAAAGAAGGATCTGGCTCTTCCAAAAAAAATAGTCAATGTGATAAAATGTAAAAATCCACGTTGTATTACCTCCATTGAGCAGGAACTTGAGCAAGTTTTTGTTCTCACAAATGAAGAAAAAGCGGTATACCGCTGTAGATACTGCGAAGAAAAATACGATTAAGGAGTACTCTCATGAAATATCAAATGTTGGTACTGGATATAGACGGCACCTTAACAACCTCAGATAAAACCATTTCTCCCGCCACCAAGGAGGCGCTGCTTAAGCTGCAAAAGGACGGCATCTATGTTGTGCTTGCCTCCGGCCGACCCACAGCGGGAATCCTTCCCTATGCGAAATCACTTCGGCTGCATGAATTTGGAAATTACATTTTATCCTTTAATGGCGCCAAGATAATAAATATGAAAACCAACGCCGTTATCTATGATAAAACGCTTCCTCCCAGCGCGATCCCCACTCTTTATAAGGAAGCATGCGATTCCCATATTGGACTGATCAGCTACGAAGGAAACGATGCGATCGCCGCTACCCCCATCGATCACTATATGGAATATGAAGCGCGCATTAACCAGATTGCTGTCCGACAGGTGCCTGATTTTCCCAGCTATGTCACGTTTCCAGTTAATAAATGCCTGATGACTGGCGAGCCAGAAACACTTATTCCCGTGGAAAAACGGCTGAAAAATCATTTTCACGGCTTGTTGAGCATCTATCGTTCCGAGCCGTTTTTTCTGGAAATTATGCCGCAAAATATTGATAAAGCCGCTTCCCTTCAGCGCCTGTTGGGAGCCCTTGGACTAAAACAGGAGCAGATGATCTGTTGCGGGGACGGCTTTAATGATATAACGATGATAGAATTTGCCGGCCTTGGAGTTGCCATGGCCAATGCACAGGAAATTGTAAAAAAATCCGCCGACTATATCACAAGCTCGAACAATGAAGATGGCATTGTCGCCGTTATCAGAAAATTTTTAGAATAGATATAAGGGCCTTTCTTTAGAGTAAATTTAAAAAAGTATTGTAAAAATTGATAGTAGATTTGTAGAATCATTTTCGAGAAAGGTCCGCACAGAGAAGCGCCTATAGTCCTCCGTCACCCCGCTCTCGCTTAGTGAAAAACGTAGCGGACACT
>CAMWWW010000244.1 GCA_947178015.1 uncultured Clostridia bacterium | reverse complement strand
TTATACTGTGCAGGGAAGACATAATAAACATTCCGGTGGGCACGGACAGTACGGCGATGTTCATATTGAATTTGAGCCGTCCGGCAATCAGGAAGAGGCATATGTATTTGAAGAGAAGGTGTTTGGAGGTGCTGTGCCAAAGAATTTCTTCCCAGCAGTGGAAAAAGGAATTCAGGAGGCAGTGCTGAAGGGACCGCTCGCCGCATATCCCGTTGTCGGCGTGAAGGCTACTTTGGTGGATGGTTCCTATCATCCGGTGGATTCCTCAGAGATGGCATTTAAGACCGCGGCAAAAATTGCATTTAAGAAGGGCTTTTTGGAAGCTTCTCCTGTGCTTCTTGAGCCTATTGTGGCTTTGAAGGTGACGGTGCCAGATGAATATACCGGCGATATTATGGGAGATTTGAATAAGAGAAGAGGAAGAGTGCTGGGCATGAATCCTGAGCGCAGAGGCAGTATGAAGATCAATGTGATTGAGGCAGATGTTCCGATGGCTGAGATCATTGGCTACTCGACGGATCTTCGTTCTATGACTGGCGGTATGGGAGAGTATTCCTACAGCTTTAGCCGTTATGAGCAGGCGCCTTCCGATGTTCAAGAAAAACAGATTAAAGAACGTGCGAACAAAGTAGAAAATATAGAAGAATAAATAGAAGTACCTATCCTCCGTCTGGAAAAGAATTCCTGAGACGGAGGATTTTTTCTGCGTTATTCTATAAGTATTTGCGCACCCTAAAAACGAAGAAGGGACTGTACAAATAATTTTGATATTACAAAGAAAGGATAACGCAGAATGAAGGAAATGAGGATTGGTTATGTGAGGGTAAGTTCAAGGGAACAAAATGAGGATCGGCAGATGATTGCCATGCGGGAGGCAGGGGTTCCCAGCAAGAAAATCTATATGGATAAGCAGTCGGGAAAGGATTTTGAGCGGCCGCAGTATAAGAGGATGCTGAAGGCATTGAAAAAGGATGCGGTTTTGTATATAAAATCGATTGATCGGCTGGGGCGCAATTATGAGGAGATTATTGAGCAGTGGAGAACGATTACAAAAGAGATTGGCGCGGACATTGTTGTGCTTGATATGCCGCTTTTGGATACTAGACGGGGAAAGGATCTGATGGGGACCTTTGTCAGTGATATTGTGTTACAGGTATTAAGCTTTGTGGCAGAAAATGAGCGCAACGCCATAAGGGAGCGGCAGGCGGAGGGAATCGTCGCAGCCAAGGAGAGAGGGGTGCAGTTTGGAAGGCCAAGAACGCAGTTGCCGGAGAATTTTGCGGTTGTCGTGAGGAAATGGCAAAAAAGAGAAATTACCCTGACGCAGGTTTGTAGGCTTTATAATCTTCCAAGAAGTACGGCTTATGATCAGCTTGTCCACTATTTATACACGGAGGATGGACCAAATTGGATTAGGGGCTGATGTCTAAAAATGTCGATGGAGGAAGGATTATTCCGATAAAAATAAGTTGCGACATTCCTGTTTTATAGATATAATGTGACATATATGGGAAATGGGGGAAGGTATCTATAAAGGAGAGAGGGCTATGGAAAAGCTGAATGTTGCACTTGCGGACGATAACGAGGCAGTGGTAAAGCTTTTGGAGGATGTCTGTCGGCTTGACAGCGAGATCGAGGTGGTTGGGCGGGCAACGAATGGGGAAGATGTATATGAGATAATTAAAGAAAAAGAACCAGATGTGGTTCTTTTGGATTTAATTATGCCAAAGCTTGACGGAATGAGCGTGATGGAACGGGTAAGCAAGGATGATTCCATTCGGAAGATACCAAAATTTATTATTATCACAGCTATAGGCAAGGATGATATTGCAGAAGATGCGTTTGGGCTAGGAGCACACTATTATATTAGAAAGCCATTTGATAATGACGCTGTTTTGAAGCAGCTTCAATATATCAAGGACAAGAGACAGCGCCGATCCGATACAAATCGTGTGCTTTCCTATGGGCAACGCCTGAAGAAAGAGGAGCGTTCATTGGAAAGCACAGTGACAGATATGATACATGAGATTGGAATACCAGCACATATCAAGGGATACCAGTATCTAAGAGATGCGATTATGATGTCAGTGGCAGACGCCGAGATGCTGAATTCCATCACAAAGCTTCTTTATCCTAATATTGCAAAGAAAAATCACACAACATCAAGCAGGGTGGAGCGTGCCATACGTCATGCCATAGAGGTGGCATGGTCGCGAGGAAAAATTGATACTATAGATGAACTTTTTAGCTACACGGTCAACAATGGGAAGGGGAAGCCAACGAACTCTGAATTTATTGCGCTGATTGCAGATAAGATACGTTTGGAACAGGAAAGCGGAAGGTGAAATAGAAGGAAAGAAAAGAAAATCATTTCGCTGCCATAGACATCAATTCAGTTTTGTGGTACAATCTACTAAAGAGTTAAGGAAAACGCGGGAGGTTAGCGAGATGAAGAAAGTATTATTTGCAGCTTCAGAGGCAGTGCCATTTATAAAGACCGGAGGATTGGCAGACGTTGCGGGTTCTCTGCCGAAATATTTCGACAAGAATGAGTTTGATGTCCGAGTAATTCTTCCCAAATATATGTGCATGGCTGAAAATTGGAAAAATCAGATGACATACCGGGATCATTTCTATATGGATTTGGCGTGGAGAAAACAGTATGTCGGTATTTTTGAGCTGGAATACGAAGGGATTATTTTTTATTTTATTGATAATGAATATTATTTTAACGGAGATAAGCCATACAGCGGAAGTACAAAGTGGGATATAGAGCGGTTTGCCTTTTTCTCAAGAGCGGTTCTCTCCGCTTTGCCGGTAATTGGTTTTAAGCCGGACATCGTTCACTGTCATGATTGGCAGACGGGGCTGATTCCGGTATATATGAAGGACAAATTCCGTGAAGGGGAATTTTACTGGAATATGAAGTCAATTATGACAATCCATAATCTAAAGTTTCAGGGAATATGGGACATCAAGACGGTCAAAGATATCGCAGGTCTGCCTGCCTATTATTTTACGCCGGATAAATTGGAGTCCTATAAGGATGCAAATCTGTTGAAGGGCGGAATTGTATATGCAGATTATGTGACGACCGTCAGTGATACGTATGCGGAAGAGATCAAGACACCATTTTATGGTGAGGGACTGGACGGGCTGATGTCAGCGAGATCCAATAACTTGATGGGAATTGTGAACGGCATCGATTATGAGGTATATAATCCAGCGACAGATCCCTATATCTTTGCTAATTATGATGCAAGAACCTTCCGGAAGGAAAAGATTAAGAACAAGAGAGAGCTACAGAAGCAGTTGGGACTTGAGCAGGATGATAGAAAGTTTATGATAGGAATTGTCTCAAGGCTTACCGATCAGAAGGGCTTTGATTTAATTGAGTGTGTGATGGAGGAAATTTGTAGCGACGATGTACAGCTCGTGGTTTTGGGAACGGGTGAAGCGCGCTATGAGAATTTGTTCCGTCATTATGATTGGAAGTATAACAATCGCGTTTCAGCGAATATCTACTACTCGGAGGAGCTGTCACACAAGATTTATGCTTCATGCGATGCATTTTTAATGCCTTCTTTGTTTGAACCGTGTGGTTTGAGCCAGTTGATGAGTCTGCGTTATGGAACCGTGCCGATTGTGCGTGAGACGGGCGGCTTAAAGGATACGGTGGAGCCTTACAATGAATATGAGAGCAGAGGAACTGGTTTTTCATTTATGAATTATAACGCACATGAGATGCTGAATATCATTCGTTATGCAAAGCATGTTTACTATGAAAATAAACGGGAATGGAATAAATTGATTGATCGTGCCATGGCAGCAGATTTTTCGTGGAATAGCTCAGCAAAGCGTTATGAGCAGCTTTATTATCAATTATAAATTAAACGCATCCGTTTACTA
>CAMWWW010000243.1 GCA_947178015.1 uncultured Clostridia bacterium | reverse complement strand
TGACGCCGCGCCTTTGATGGACCAGACAATGATCTTCTTTCTCCTGTCCGTCTTTCACCGCCTTATTTAGCTCAGGAATCGGATAGCCCGATATCCTTTGTCTCATAAGGTAATTCATAATTTCTTCAAAACGAATCGGAGCCCCCTCACCAACAGCCGGATATAATTTTATATAAGTCCCGCCCGGTTTTATTACAAGCTGAAAGTAACCGTTTCTATCCATATCTATACCCATCCATGCCTTTCCCGCATAAGCCCCTCCACACAAGAACAGGTCCAATTATATCAATATCTTATGCGTAAAATAACTTCCCTGTTAAATTCCATATAAAATACCAAACTGTTCTCCCAGCTTTGCCTTCATTTTTTGTAGTGCCTTTGTGTGAAGCTGGGAAATCCTCGATTCCGATACTTCCATTATAGCGCTAATTTCCTTTAAGGTTAATTCCTCATAATAATATAACAAGACAACCTTTTTTTCCTTCTCCGTCAATATCTGGAGTACTTCTTCTAATATTCTCTTTAGCTCCTCTTTCTCGACAACTTCCTCAGGACTGTGAAACCGTGCCGGCTGGCTGGCATCCGTGCGCACCTCCGTCCCCTGTTCCAGACATTCGTCCAGAGAGATCAATCCCGATGCTTGGCTTTGCCCCTCCCAGCTATAAAATTCATCCACTGAGATCCCAAGCTCTGCGGCCACCTCCTCATCTGTAGCAGGCCGCCCAAGCTCCTTCTCAAGCTTTGACAGTGCCGCATCCATTCGCTTCTGCTTCTGTCTTAGCGTCCGGGGAATCCAATCCATCTTCCTTATCTGATCCAAAATTGCTCCGCGGATGCGAAGACTTGCATAGGTTTCAAACTTTATCCCTTTTCCGTAATCAAATTTATCTATCGCGTCGATCAAGCCAAATATCCCATAGCTGACCAGATCCTCATATTCTACATTATAACCCAGATACATGCTGAGTCTTCCGGCGATAATCTTTACCAAGGGAGCATATTCCACTATCAGCTCCTCCCTCAGCTCTGCCGTTTTCGTCTTCGTATAAGACTCCCAGAGTCTGTTCTTCTGATTTTCGTCCAACCTTACGCACCTCCGGGCGGATTACTGATAAGACATGCCGCGCTTATAAACTGAATTCCTCTTCCTCGGCAGTCTCCTCCATCATTGTCGCTTCCTCCTGCAAAGACTCTTCTCTTTCTCTCTCTTCTTCCTCCTGCTGCTTTCTTAAGCGTTCCTCCTCGCGAAGCCGCTCCTCCTCTTCCTCCTGAACTTTTTTCACTATGCGGAAAATAATTCCTCTGGCAATACTTCCCAGAATATAGAATAGAATCAATACCACAAGGATCGTGAGAAGTGCCTCTTGTGTCGGATAACGCCTGTATATAGAAATTAAGCAGGCCAATATTCCCGCTATTAATGTAACAACAGCAGGAATCGCATTTACCTTTTTCATTACCACAATCCCCACTATATCGTCTTCAAAGGTTTTCCAACTGCCTTGATAAGCAGTGAACCATCTGCCGAAAAAAACTCTATGGTACGCCCATAGTTTAACCCTGTATCCTGCGCGATAATAGGAATTCGAAAAGCTGCAAGATTCTTCTTCACAGCTTCCACATTCCTGTCGCCCACTCTTCCCAGACTATCTGCGGATGCATTAAATGCAAACATCTGAGCACCCCCCGCAATCTTTGCCTTCATTCGGCTTTGATTTGCTCCAAGCCTTACCATCTCTCGTATCAGCAGAGCAATACCTGTATCTGCATATTTTGCAGGATTCTTGTCGCGGCTTATCTGCTTGCTGTCAGGCAGCATAATGTGCGCCATGCCGCTGACCTTTGTAACTGAGTCATACAGACAGATTCCTACACATGAACCCAAACCTAATGTAGTAAGAGAATCCGGCTCTTTACAAACCTTTAAATCTGCCATCCCAACTTTAACTACATTTCCCATATACCATCACCTACATTCCCAGAGCAGATAAAATCTTACCATAAGATTCCAACTCTGGAATGAGAATGAAATAGCCATTCACATCAAAATCATCGCCAAAATCTGTCTGTATCAGTAAAACCTCATCTCCTACCTTACCAAATTCAATAGCTGGAACACTGATAATCGCCGCCGCCATATCCACCGCTGTATATGGGATTGACATATCAATGCTCATATTCAATAAAGAAGAGAGTGCTGTCAGATAGGAACCAGATATAATATTACCCAGCTCTCCGATCACTGACATCTCCATATCGCCAAATTCGTCCCCTACTTCCATTCCGCTCCCTGCGAGCATCTGTTCAATCAGGAACACCGTCGACTTCTTATCCATCATGAACATCATCATTCCCTTAATATCGCCGGACAATGTCACAAGAACTGCAACCATCAGATCCTCTTCATTTCCGATAGTGGATGACAGATTCGGAAAATCGACCAACGCTACTCTGGGCACTTTCATATCTATTTTTGCATTTACCAGCTTTGCAAGCGCTGTCGTTGCGTTCCCGGCGCCTATATTACCAATCTCTCGCAGCACGTCTAATTGCATATCATCCATATTAAACCTCACTTCTGCCAGACGGCATATGATGTCATTCCTTTTCTGTAATCAGACTTTCTACATTCACTATAGAAATCAACGTCTCACCATATTTCCCAATCATGGCTATGTACTGCATCCGGCTGTCATTGCTGTCTACTGTCGTTTTCTCTACATGCTCCTCGTCAAGAGAAACCACCTCGCTGACAGAATCCACGATAATGCCAACAGAATTAGACTTATCTGTCTTAATTATAATAATGCGGAAATCCTTCGTCTCTGGGATCTCCTCCAATCCAAACTTCAGTCGCAGACTGATCACTGGAATTATCTCACCGCGCAGATTGATCACGCCTTTATAGTAATGCGGGGCCTTCGGCACTCTGGTGATCTTCATCATCCTGATTATATTATCCACATATTTAATCTGGATGCCATACTGCTCATTTCCTATCTTAGTCACTATAAACTGCGTGACCTCCAGTTTTTTCTCCCCTTCCAGACTGAACTTCTGTTCTTCCATGCCCTTCACCTCCGTTTACAATAATGCGCTCACATCCAGAATCAGCGCCACCTCACCATCCCCAAGTATTGTGGCCCCACTGAGAAGCTTATTGTTGTTCAGATGCTTCCCTAGCGACTTAATAACGATTTCCTGCTGCCCTATTAGCTGATCGACCACCAGCCCTGCCAGCTTGTCGCCCTTCTGGATAATCACGACAATCATATTCTCAGACTCACGCTCTTTTTCCACGTCAAGCACTTCTCTGAGGCGAATAATCGGAATCACATTATCACGCAGGTTGATAACTTCCTTGCCCCTTACATACTTAATATCGCTGACCATAATGTCCTCAAGAGTCTGAATTGTACTCAGCGGAATCGCATACTTCTCATCGCCCAATGTCACCATCAGCGCCTGAATAATAGCTAATGTCAGCGGAAGACGAATAATAAAGGTACTTCCCTGACCAAGCTCTGTGTGTACCTCAATATCTCCGCCAAGTCCTTCTATCTTAGTCTTCACGACATCCAGACCTACTCCTCTGCCAGATACATCCGATATCTTCTCCGCTGTGGAAAAGCTTGGACGGAACAACAGATCAATAATTGCCTTGTCATCCATATTATTGGCCTGTTCTTTTGTGATCGTGCCCTTCTCGATCGCCTTATCCCGCACACGCTCCACATCAATTCCATTTCCGTCGTCGCGCACCTCAATCACGACGTTATTTCCATCTTGATAGGCATCAAGGAAAATAGAACCTGCCTCTGGTTTTCCACGCTCCAAGCGCAGTTCCTTTGACTCAATTCCATGATCCGCAGAATTTCTCAAAATATGCATCAGAGGATCACCTATTTCATCTATAACCGTACGGTCAAGCTCCGTGTCCTCTCCTGTCATATAA
>CAMWWW010000242.1 GCA_947178015.1 uncultured Clostridia bacterium | reverse complement strand
TTTCTGCACATATTTCCCGCGCCAAATAAAACGATAGACGAATACTTCTTTAAAAGATTTTCCAGCTCTATCTGCCATTTAAAATAATCCGCCACCGATCTGGCAAGCTGCATAAGCTGCGGGCGGAGAATAGGAGAAAACCCTTCTGCCGTATCCGAAAAATCCAAGATAAGCTGTCCGTCAAAGCCCACCTGTCGCAGTCCGCGGATTAAACTAAGCCAATCTGTCTGTGTCTGATGCAGATTCACACAGGTAAACGGCAGCATGGACGCCTCTTGATCGCCGTTACAATCCCGCAGACGCACCGCCTTAATACGCGCTCCGAGTACCATGGCAAATTCCTGCATATTCTGTCCGCAAAGGCTGCATGTTCCAACATCCATGCAGAACCCAAAACACTCTTCTCCCACTTCCTTGTTTAGCCGATCCACCCATTCGGCTGCTTCCCTTGGATCAGAGCAAATACCGCGGATTAAATGTCCATTTCTGTCACAGCATTGATTTTCTAACAAAATCATCACATTATTTTCCCTTGCCAGACTGACAAAATGAAGGTAAAATTGTCGATTTACCTCCCACTCCTCCCCCGCATTTACCCCTGCAAACAATGGCCTTACCACGATATAGGGACAGCCTATCTTTCCACAAAGCTGGATGCTTTCCTCCGTCAGCGTAATCAAAAGATTCGTCAGATCGTTATGCTTTGTATCCCTTATCAAATAAGGAGCATAGGCAATCGCCGCACAAACCTCCTCTCTCTGACAAACCTGCAACAGCGGCTTTAGACTTGAAGCAAGCTCTTTGGGATGCTCAGAAACAAGCACAACATTCTTTTCCAGCCGTTCTTTCTTTTTCTTTCCTATATTTTCTAATTCATATTTTGAGCAGCATAAAGACATATCTAGCAAAATATGATGAAAGCCTGCCCTTTTTATATCGATCATTCCTTGGGCCGGACGATAGCTATCCACTATTCCAACCGGTGCACATACTATATTCACTGAAAATCCTCCTCTATCATAAAAAGCCCCGCTCCATGAGCCGCTATCGTATCCACAAGTACATTCTCTGTTATTTCTATGTTCCTCTGACTCCAAAGCTCTTTTGCCCTCACCGCTCCTTTTTTACATCCAGCAAATTGCTCCACACTATCTAAGCTGCATGCAACGCTCTGTTCCTTATTATGGAAATTAAAAAACGCAAGATACCTTTCCCCTGTTCTTTTTCCAACACAACTCCATATTGCATAATCCATATTTCTCTCATACTGCCTTCCAATATATTCATTGGACACAAGCTTTACAATCTCCTTTCTTGTCAGCAACCATAAGGTCCACTCATCCAACATTGTCAGCTCCGCGCCTACCATAAGAGGAGAACCAAAAATACACCACAATGTCATCATCGTGATCTGCTCTTCTTTTGTAAAATTGGTATCCCTCTCCTGCAAAAAGCCCTTTCCAATCTTTCCCACAGGCAACATATCACAATCTGGATACGATCCCTCTGTCCCATGCATCTGCCACAGCTCGCACTGCTCAAACATAGCATAAAGCAGATCCCAATTATCCCAGAAATCATCTGTAATCCGCCACATATTCGCATATTTTTCATAATGCCATGCTTTCTCAAGCAAAGCAGGTCCCGGAGACAAAGAAAGCACGATGTCCCGCCCTGTCTTTTCGATCGCCCGTTGCAGATACTCCACCTCATGCGCGGCTGAATAACGATTATTCTGGTACAGGTTTGTATTACAGATATCATCACACTTAATAAAATCAACACCCCAGTCCGCATACAAGCCTACAATAGAGTCATAATACGCCTGTGCACCCTTTACGCCCTTTTTCACTCCATACATATCAGGATTCCAGCCACAGATAGAAAAGGGATCGGCGACCTCATCTGCTGTGACGTCTGTTCCCCAAATCGGCAGATGCTTATGCGCCGCAATTCTCGGAATTCCCCGCATAATATGAATACCAAATTTTAAACCCAACCCATGTATATAATCTGCCAGAACCTTAAACCCCTTCCCTCCCGCTGAGGAAGGAAACCTGTCCACATCCGGCAAAAGCCTTCCATACTCATCTATCTCCATATCACCAAAAGGAATATATTGATGCTTCTCCCGCATAGTACCGGCGCCTTTCGCGTACCATTCAATATCCACCACAATATATTCCCAGCCTGCCTTCTTCATGTGAGCAGCCATAAAATCTGCATTTGCCTTAACCCGATCCTCTCTCACTGCAGTATCATAATAATCATAACTGTTCCATCCCATCGGTGCATGGTCCATCACATACTTCATACTATTTTTCCCTTCTTTGTATTTTCCCTTTTATTATAAACACTCGATTCATTTTGTTCAACCTAAATCTGTTTCTTATCATCAAATAAACAAAACAAAGGCGGCATACACCAACAAGGTTATATACCGCCTATCATAAAATAAATATTTATTTTTCACTCTGCAAATCCTCTTCAAAAAAGAGAATTTCGCGACAAAAAGCCTTCTATTTTTATGGTATGGTTACTGCAAATGTATCCGCAATTACTGGTATCTCTCTTCCCCATCCTTCCTCTGCTTCCGGTGGATAACAATAAAACACTCCCCATACACCATTATCCACTTCATGCTGTATCACCTTATATACAAGCCCATCTTCCTGTTTTACCATCTCCTCCTCTACTAATTCATAACCGCTCAATGCCTGCTTTATAGCGCTCTCGTTCTCCAAGTGCTTAGCCCAAATCCGAACATCTTGATTGACCACTGCATGCCAGCCATCTTCCTTATCTATCTGCCATTCACCATCCGGCAGATAAACAGAATATCCATTTCCTGCCATAAGAATCGCTTGCTTCTGCTCCACTTCCCCTTCTTTTGAGAAAGAAAGCATGATCTTGTCTTCCTCATCCAATTCCTTCTCCAACATAAGCTTTGTTGTATTTTCTAAAATATCACTCATACCATCCAGATCCGACAAAGTACTTTCCATTTCCGACGGATTCCATACATCATCTGAATTCTCTCCTGCAATGGAATAACCCACCCGTGTCCCAATGCATACCGTCAATACCACAACACATACTAAAATAGAAATTCCATATTTCCTACCATTCTTCTTTAAAATATTTTTAAAACGCTTCTTCATAATCCGTTTACCTCCATAAAAATGTGTCAATAAAGCGCTTCTCTTCTCACACTGCATTTGAAGTGTAGACAATAACGTTTCTGCATACGCTTTCTTCACAGCATATCCTGTGCCTTGTGTCACCCTCTCGTCGCAGGACAGCTCCATATCAATCACTGCCTCTCTCTGCATAATCCAAATAATAGGATTAAACCAATGAATCGCATTTGCCACCACCAACAATAATTTTATATATACATCTTTACGCTTTAAATGAACCAGCTCATGTTTTAAAATAAAAAACAACTGCTCCTCACTATACTGCTCCTTTGGCAAAATTAAAATTGGCTTTATAAACCCTATTATCATAGGACTGACAGCCTCAGAAGATTCCACAACATCTACGGTACCATGGATATCCAGCTCCCATCTCAGCTTCGTCACTTGATCCAAAACACAGACATCCTTTACCCTTGTTCCCTTTTTTATCAGTTGATTTTTATAACAAAAATAGCTGATAAAATGCACGGACAAAAATAGCAAACTACCAAGTACCCAGATAAAAACCGCAAGACCAAGCAAAGTAATTTTTATATCGCTTTCTGAGGACTGCATTAAAATCGGATCTGTCACCTGCGCCGGAATTTCAACAACAATCCTTCGAAATAAAACTGTTTGCTCCTGTAAATTATCTCCATCTCGTATTTCATACTCCAATTCACTTACTAAAATCCTGACATTTACGCCATCGCATACTGCAAAAACAAAGCAGTTATAATCGGACAATGAAGCCGTAGTTATATCAAAACTATCCTCATTATCACGGTCCATATC
>CAMWWW010000241.1 GCA_947178015.1 uncultured Clostridia bacterium | reverse complement strand
CAAAGAGAGGTGCGCATGACGCACTGAAACAATGTCAGCAGAACGTCAATGATGGGTACGAGTATGTCGTGGATATGGATTTAGAGAAATTCTTTGACACAGTGTGCCAGAGTAAGCTGATAGAAGTGTTATCAAGAACCATCAAAGACGGGCGGGTGATATCGCTGATACACAAATACCTCAATGCAGGTGTTATCAGCAGAGGGGTATTTGAAAAGACGGAAAGAGGAATGCCGCAGGGCGGACCGTTAAGTCCGTTGCTTAGTAATGTGATGCTGAATGAACTGGACAGGGAACTGACAGGCAGAGGACACAGGTTTGTGAGGTATGCGGACGACTGCATGATTTTCTGTAAAAGCAGAAAGAGTGCAGAAAGAACCCTAAGAAATATCATTCCGTTTATTGATGGGAAACTTTTTCTGAAAGTAAATCGAAAGAAAACAAGGGTGACACATATCAGCAAAGTCAAATATCTTGGATACGCATTTTACCGATACAGAGGGAAATGCAGACTTCGGGTACATCCAAAGTCAGTGGCAAAGATGAAAGAGAAAATCAGAGAACTGACGAAAAGAAGTAACGGATGGGGAAATGAATACAGAGCCATGAAATTGACGCAGTTTGTCAGGGGATGGGTAAATTATTTCTCGCATGCAGATATGAAAGGACTGGTTGAAAAGACGGATGAGTGGTTGCGACACAAGATAAGGGCGGTGTACTGGAAGCAATAGAAGAAAGTCAAAACACGATACCGTATGAAAAAGAAATACGGAATGCCAAAATGGAAAGTACATGAAATGGCAAACTGCCGAAAAGGAATATGGTGTTCAGCGTTTATGCTAAACAGAGTACTGACTAAACAGGAAATAGCCAGTCTGGGGTATATTTCCATGACTGACTATTATTTGAAAGTATGTGAAAACTAAGGAACCGCCGTATACGGAACCGTACGTACGGTGGTGTGGGAGGTCGGTAGATAAAATAATTAGCTACCTCCTACCCGATTTATCCTCTATGCATTATAATCAATTCTACGTCCGCTTTCTTTCTCCTCCTCCGCTTTTATCGTATACCAGTCGACATTTTTTATCTTGTCGACCAGCTCTGCCACAGAATCGGCGTATACTCGTGTAGTTTTTGGCTTTCTCTGATACGATTGAAGCGAATGAGAAGACTGCGTATTTGCCTTTTCCTTCTTGTCCTCTCTGGCCTTTTCAATGCGTTCCCTCTGCTGCTCTCCCATCTTTTCCAGATCAGCAAACAATGTTGTTGTGCCGTCTTCTTTTACAGTAAAGCCAAGGGTTTTAACATTCTCGATATCCTTGCCAAGCTCTCCCTTCATCTCTTCAAATTGCTCGGTTGCTCCTTCAATAATACCGACATATTTCGCCTCGGTATCTTCGTCCGCTGCCATTTTCTCCAAAAGCTCCGGCTCTATCAGAACACTGTAATCTTTGGTTCCACGCGAAAGATACTCTGCTGCCTCATCCTCGCCTTCATATTCTGCAACCATAAAATCCATATTGCTGTACTTTTTCTTTAGCTTCTCCAAAAGTTCCTTAGCTCTGTTGCTTAATTGTGCTTGTGCCAGATTGCTGGTCTTTTCTGTTTTCTCTGTGCTGGCATTTTCCTTTCTGCCTGCTTTTGTCGTATTTGGATTCCTCTTGCTCTGAATCGTGTTGTAATAATTATTCTGGTAATTTGTGTAACTATCCACTTTGTTCATTTCTCTCGCCCTCCATTGCGTTCTGCTGACAAATCCATTTATCTTTTATATCGGAAGATGGAGTGGAAAAATAAACCTTTGCGATAGCCTTTTTTAGTTTTTCAGTACTTCCCGAATATTTTCCTCTGTCAGATTTTGAAATGGAACTTTTATCTCCTCAGCGTCTTCTAAGAGGGAATTTTTCCACTGCATATACTGTTCCATATCAATGGGATCAACAGAAGAAACGCCTTCTGGCATAATATAATAGATCAGTCCATCGCCATCGACGTCTATCTGATCTGGAAATGGTTTTCCCTCATAGTCTGTATCTCTCAGGCCTTTGTCCCATGCATCTACCGATGCGATCATTTGATAACGGTCTGTTTCACTATTGTATCGATACATCGTATAGGGCCAAAATCTTCCGGCAAGTCCTTGATTATGAGACCAGTCCGCCTCAATAATTCCGTTTTTATAATATCGAACAGTAGGATATTCTAAAAACTGTTCTCGGATCGTGTCAGACTGACTATCGTAATCATAGACAATCTCTGCCATTCCCGCTGTATAGGTAGCGGTATAAATCAGAAGCAGCTCCTCTTTTCCGTCAGAATCAATATCATATATTGCAAATTGACTATTTGTTATATCTTGACCATTATAGCCACGATCCATATTGTCAGGAAAAATTTGCTTGGTATAAATATTCTCCAGCACTTTATGATATGCTTCTCTTCTCTTTGTTGATTCCGTCGGTTCGGTTTGCTTGTTTTCTTCCGCTGCTTTTGATGTCTCGCTAGTTGTATTGTTTTCGATCATAGTAGTTGTATTATTTATTATTACACTCGTTGTACTGTTTTCTATTGAACTTGTTGTATTATGTTCTATTGCATTAGTTGTATTGTTTTCTGTTGAACTAGTTGTGTTGCTTTCTATTATGCTAGTTGTGCTGATTTCCGGCAGAGCGGCAGTTGGCGTGCTGGCAGATGTCTGAGATTCCTGATTGGTACAGGCTGTCAGCCCACAAAGCAACATACACAAAAATACAATAATATATTTTTTCTTTTTCATTTTTACTCCTCTTTTCAATAAAATTAATCTCTTTCACAAAGTAAAAAACGAATAACAACGCTTTCCCTCTAATGTGAAAAATCCTTTGGATATGGACCATATATAGTGTCTACCGCCCATATTTTTTTGTCTTGCTGTATTTCATAAAAGCTTCCATCTGACAAAATCACTTGTATGTAATCAGCATATCGCGCTGTCGATACGATCTCTTCCCCTTGATAGATCGGGCTTCGTACCAAAAACCAGACAGCAAGCTCTTCTTCTGACATCTGATCGATATTATAAGGAACATCGAGCTGCTGTACGTCAGAATACCAGACCTTTCTGGCATTTACTATCCATATAGAAGGTATATTATTTTTGTCATATCCTTCCTGCTCGCCAAAGTTCCTTGAATAAAAAATGCAGCTCATATCTAATGCTTCTTTTGTTTTCGCAAAGTAAAAGCTACCCAAATCCGTACATTGATAGACACATTCCTCGATCTGCACTCCTGTAAAATCATATAATTCCCGGAGTGCTCTCTGAGCCAGTGCATCAAGTTCCTCTGCTGTTCTTAGTCCGGGCGTAAAATAAAGGCTCTCCTCACTGGTATTTGTGATTTTTGCTTCCACATAGCCCTCTCTGTGCGATACTGTATGCTTGCTTTGATTCTGCTTGCTGCTCGGTTCCTCCTCAATTGGCATATCCTCTTCTGGCTCCACAGCTTCTTCTTGCTGCTCTCCTTGGTTTGGCTGAAGCGTTGCAAAATAAGTCCAAATGTTTTCCCAGCTAGTTACCGCTGCATTTTCTTCTATCATTTTATTTGGAATCTGCGGCAGCTCTTCCATACTCTTGGGACGGATTGCCATTCCACAAGCCACAGCTATCGTAAGACAACTTGCAATTCCTGTTATTATTATGTTCTTCCTGCGAAAATGCAGCACGTTTTTTATTCTCACCTTTACAGAAGGTTCTCCAAAGGTCAACGGCGTCATCATATATCCATTCTGCGCCGCCGCATATTTCAGCAGGGTCTGTGCATATTGCTTTTTAATGTCTCTCTGTGAGCCCGCCAGCACAGCCTCATCGCAGGATACCTC
Organism: uncultured Clostridia bacterium; assembly: GCA_947178015.1. Taxonomy (GTDB): domain Bacteria; phylum Bacillota; class Clostridia; order Lachnospirales; family Lachnospiraceae; genus RGIG8607. Next base: position 139 of record CAMWWW010000241.1, on the reverse strand, counting down.
CATATCCCTGCAAAATAGTGCCCAAGCCAGCCAGATAAGCGGATTAAACCAATGAACCGCTATCACGATAAAAACAAATAGCTTTATGACAGAATCTCCGCGCCGCCGATGACAGCTTTCATGTGCTACAATATATGTT
>CAMWWW010000240.1 GCA_947178015.1 uncultured Clostridia bacterium | reverse complement strand
TATTATGCGTGGGTGCTAAAGGAAAATCTAGCGCGTTCCATCGATCTTCTGGGAGATATGTTGACAAATTCTCTATTTCTTGATGAGGATCTGGAGAAGGAAAAGGATATTGTGATGGAGGAGATCGATATGTATAAGGATTCTCCTGAGGATGTGGTGCATGAAATGCTTCATAAAACCATCTGGAAGGATCATCCTTTGGGATACTTGATTTCAGGCGAGAGAGAGACCGTCGAGCGATTTTGCGGGGCAGATCTAAAGGCGTTTGTAGAGAACTATTATACGGCGGAGAATATGTTGATCTCCATTGCAGGCAATGTGTGTTTTTATGAAATCAGCAGCCAGTTGGAGGAGGCGTTCGGCAGCATAAAAAAAGGAGAAGGAATCAGCCGGCTTATATCTCCTGTATTTTGCCCCTGTGTCTATCAGGAGGAGAAGGATATTGAGCAGCTTCATCTAAATCTAGCTTATCGTTCCATCACCAGCGTGGCAGAGGAACGCTATGCCTTTTCTGTGCTAAATGCTATTTTAGGAGGGGGCGCCAACTCAAGATTATTTCTTAAGCTTCGAGAGGAGATGGGACTGGCGTATTCTGTGTATTCTTATGGAAGCACCTTTCAGACGGCGGGGCTGTTTCATATGTATGCTGGTCTAAATGCCAACCAGCTAAAACCAGCTATCGAAGCGATGGGGCAGGAAATACGCCTGCTAAAAAAGCAGCCACCCAAAGAAGAGGAGATAGCGCGCGCAAGAGAACAGATTAAAACCGATCTGATTATACAGGGGGAAACGATTAAGGGGCGAATGAACAGCAACGCCAGAAAACTGCTTTTATTTCATAAGATTATGCCATTGGAGAATACCTTGATAAAAATAAATCAGGTTCATGCAGAACAGCTTATGGAATGTATGGAGCACTGGTTTCATAAAGAAGAGATGGCGTTTGCTCTGGTGGGAAATCTCACGGAGGTACCAGAGGAATTAAAAGAACTGGAAGGACTGAAACGCTTTTTTTAGAACATCCGTTTATAATCTTGGCTATAAGCGGAAGCTTTCCCAAAAGTAGTAATCGGATGTTTAGCGACTAGGTTAGAACTATATTTATCAATTTGTTAGGAGGATCCATCGATGAAGCAGGATTTGAGAAGAGACACGATATGTGTACAGGGCGGCTGGCAGCCAAAGAAAGGGGAAGCACGCGTGCTTCCTATTTATCAGAGCACGACTTTCAAGTATGAAACCAGTGAGCAGATGGGAAAATTATTTGATCTGGAAGAGGAGGGATATTTTTATACCCGTCTTCAAAACCCGACCAATGATTCGGTGGCAGCCAAAATTGCACAGCTAGAAGGCGGCGTGGCAGCGATGCTTACTTCCTCTGGACAGGCAGCCAATTTTTATGCAGCATTTAATATATGCGAGGCAGGCGGTCATATTGTCAGCGCTTCTGCTATATATGGCGGAACATTCAATCTGTTTGCCGTCACAATGAAAAAACTGGGAATTGAGGTTACTTTTGTGGATCAGGACGCGCCAGAGGAGGAGATTGCAAAAGCATTTCAGCCCAACACAAAGCTTGTGTTTGCGGAAACGATCTCAAATCCCTCTGTTCAGGTGCTGGATATTGAGAAATTTGCCAGACTGGCACATTCACATGACGTTCCATTGATTGTTGACAATACCTTTGCCACTCCTATAAACTGTCGTCCCTTTGAATTTGGCGCCGATATAGTGGTTCATTCCACAACAAAATATATGGATGGACATGCTACAAGTGTGGGCGGATGTATCGTTGACAGTGGAAACTTTGACTGGATGGCGCATCCGGATCAATTTCCGGGCCTGACGCAGCCAGATCCATCTTATCATGGCATTGTATATGCAGAGAAATTTGGAAAAAAGGCATATATTACAAAAGCAACGGTACAAATTATGAGAGATCTGGGTTCTATTCCATCTCCTCATAATTCCTTTTTGCTGAATATAGGATTAGAGACGCTTCATCTTCGCGTGAAGAAACATTGTGAAAATGCATGTAAGGTGGCAGAATATCTGGAAGAGCATGATAAGGTGGCATGGGTGGATTATCCGGGGCTAAAGAGCAGCAAGCATTATGAGCTGGCAAAGAAATATATGCCAAATGGCACCTGTGGCGTAATTTCCTTTGGATTAAAGGGCGGACGGGAGGATTCTATTCGCTTTATGGATAGTCTAAGGCTTGCGGCGATTGTGACACATGTGGCAGACGTCCGCACCTCCGTGCTGCACCCTGCGAGCCATACACACAGGCAGCTCACAGAAGAACAGCTAATCGAGGCAGGAGTAAGACCAGATTTGATTCGTTTTTCTGTTGGAATCGAGGATGCAGAGGATATTATAGCAGATATTGAGCAGGCATTGTCGAAAGTGAGATAGGAAAAGGCAGAAAAGCATGTAGGCCCTATACAGAAGGGGTCCGCATAACCAGCCTGTTATGCGGACCCCTTTTGAAAATAATAAATTTTTTAAGATAAACCTTCAGATGACCAAAAGCAGATAATTACGAAGAATACAGCTTTTTTAGAGCATTGTACTCTTTATTAATATATTTCAGCGTATCTGTATCCCCATTTAAATTATCTGGATGAAAGATCTTTGTCAGATCACGATAGCGCTTCTTCAGAGCAAGCTCATTGTCTACCCCTTTGAAAAATAGCTTTGGGGTCAATGCCTGTGTCTGTTTTTGCACTCTATTTTCCTGAAAAACAGCTTTCTCTCTCTCAAATCTCTGTCTCTCACTCGCCAACTGCCGCAACTCCCTATTAAGTACCTCAACCTTCTTATCGAACAAGTCCAGATCCCTTTTTAATCGTTCACTGGCAAGATCCTCCTCCGCCTTTTTCTTCTTGAGCTCCCACATTGCCTTTTTCTTTTCCCTCTCAAATGCGCGGCGCTCTTCCTCAAGCTCCTGCTTGGCCTGAGAAATTCGGACATTTTCTTTAAAAAACCACAACTTTATCTCTGAAAAATCCTTCTCTTCTATCTTATCTACATCCAACATATGCTATTTCCTCCATGCTTGCAAAACCAGATCGAAAAACCGCCTGCTTTACACAGGCTTGTCTTTCAAACACACTCTAATCCATTATATACGTCAAAAACGCCTTTTTCAACCACAATTTTCTACCTTGGAAATTCTTTTGATGAAATTAAGATTTATTTTACATATCCTTTATAATCTATACAAAGAATGGTCACATTTTCGATTTAAACTAATAGCATATCAGATATACAACAAATATGTTCGAGATATTCTGAAGCTAAGAGCCGGTACTTGGAACGATGTCTTGTATCGACTCTCAACCTAAGCAAATCAGGTAGGTAATAAATAACCTGTTTATATAGATAGTATCCTTCCTCTTAGAGCTGCCATTTATATGGCAGCTCTTTTCCACAAGCTAAGTTACAGCCTCTTTATTCTTGTCCGGTATCATTGTGTAGAGCTTGGAAAGAGCCTCCTTAATCCCTCCCACCTCATTAATCAATCCTTCTCTCACTGTTTCCTCTCCAACAAGGATTGTGCCAAGATCCTTTGTCAGCATACCCGTGTTCAACATCATTTCCTCCAGCCTTGCTTTCGAGGTATTACAATGTGTGCTGATAAAACCAATAATTCTATCCTGCATCTGCTTAAAATAATCATAGGTCTGTGGAGCCCCTATAATCGTCCCGTTCATGCGCACCGGATGAATGACCATCGTCCCGCTCGGCACAATAAAGGAATAATCAGCAGAGGTCGCGATTGGCACCCCGATAGAATGGCTTCCACCAAGCACCAGCGACACCGTTGGCTTGCTTAAAGAGGCGATCATCTCCGCAATCGCTAAGCCCGCCTCCACATCTCCGCCTACCGTATTTAAAAGCAAAAGCACGCCATCCACATTGCTGCTGTCCTCAATGGAAGCAAGTTTGGGAAGCACATGTTCATATTTGGTAGTCTTGCTGTGATTGGGCAAATTTTCATGCCCCTCAATTTCACCAATAATACTCATAAGATGTATTCTTT
>CAMWWW010000239.1 GCA_947178015.1 uncultured Clostridia bacterium | reverse complement strand
TACACAAATCGCCTTTACATAAATCTATACTTTATCAAAAAGTTGTAAACTGGTGACTATGAAAATATAACTTTTACAAAAACTTGTAAACTGCTGAAAAACAACTTACAGGAGGGATATATGAAATTAAAATCGAATCAATCTTCGTGGCGTTTCCTTTCAAGAAACATGGTATTCAAGCTATTCCTCCCAATTGTATTGATACTAATTGGGTTAAGTATACTATGCGTGAATTTTTTTTACAAAAGACATTTGAAAGAAACCCTTATCACCTATCATGCTGACTCACCAGAATACAATGTGATATTTGGCGCACAAAAAATCACCTGTAATAATGAAGATTTTACAGGTGCTACCATTAATAGTATTTTCGGCGGAATTGATATGGATATCCACACAGCTTATGTTCAAGAGGATATTGTTATCAACTGCACCAGTGTTTTTAGCGGAGTTAATATCCATGTCCCGTCAAATGTTAATGTTCAAGTCTCCGGCACTCCAATTTTTGGAGAAATCAATAATCATGTCAAAAATAACAATCCTGACGCCCCGACCATTTTTATTCATGCCACCTGCCTGTTTGGCGGAATAGAAATCAAATAATATTTTTTCTTACTTTTCTCATTTACGGATATGACATATGTAACTTGTAATCAACGTTGTCAGAGATTAAGATAATAGTATCATATCAAGGGAGACAACTTACAGGAAGGAGTATATTATGAAACTAAAATCCAATCAATCCTTATGGGGCGTTATTTTAATCCTCTTTGGCATAGGCTTTGCAGGAAACGCACTTGATTTCTGGCGTTTTTCCATATTTTTCCATGGATGGTGGACACTTTTTATTATTGTTCCATGTGCAGTATCCATAGCACAAAAGGGATTTGAAGCACTTCCGACCGCGGGGCTTATTATTGGTATTCTATTTTTATTATCTTCTTGGGACATTCTTCCAAGAAGCGCGGTGTTCAAATTGTTCTTCCCCATTGTGTTGGTGCTGATCGGTTTGAGTATATTGTTCAAGGATTCCGCTTACAAAAAGCATTTTAAGGATACCAACACGACCTATCATTCTGATTCACCAGAATACAACGCTATTTTCGGTTCACAAAAAATCACCTGCAACAATGAAGTTTTTACAGGCGCTACCTTAAATAGTATTTTCGGCGGAATTGATATGGATATCCGCACAGCTTATCTTCAGGAGGATATTGTTGTAAACTGCACCACCGTCTTTGGCGGAGTTGATATCCGTGTTCCGGCAAATGTCAATGTTCAAGTTTCTGGCGTTCCGATTTTCGGCGGAATCAATAATCGTATCAAAAACCGCAATGCTGGTGCGCCTACTATTTTTGTCAATGCAACTTGCTTGTTTGGTGGAATTGATATTAAATAATAACTTTCCGTGCCCATGCACATCGAGCGAGGAAAAATCTTCTTTTTCCTGCTCGCATGCTGGGCACCTTCTTTTTATATAAAATCATTTTCTCGCAGCATCGTCAAATCTGAGTCCTTATATTTTCTGGAAAATACGGTTTCAAATAGCTTCTTAATGTTTTTCTTCTCCGAATGTTCAATCGCAGCATCAATGATCGCCTTCACATCCTCCAGCTCTACCACCGTTTTCTGGGCATACAGCGCATCAATTTTGGCAGATAGCGCCAGCGTCGCCATCTCATCTATTCCATAATCCTTCTCGGCTGCGTATTGCTTCGCCATTTCCACCCACTCTGATATTTCATATTCCTTTAAAATTAACTTATGTGTAAATCGCTCTTCCACCTCTGGATTCTCTGTGATCAGGCGTGTCATGCCCTCCTTTGTGTCTTCCAACACAACCACCATGCCACCCGTAAACCCTGTCATTGTCTCAAGCAGTGCCTGCGTTGTTATCTGGTTCATCTCACCGGCGCGCTCTATTAAAAGATCCGCCCCAGCAAGGCGTGATATGGTTTCCTGTATTCCCTTATGATTCAGACGATCCCCGGAAATCTTGGCGATTTTCCTATTTTTTCTATTTGAAGCCCTGCTTAGACTCTTCATCAGCTCTGTGGCCAGTGTTGTCTTGCCTGATTTATGATCTCCTATAATTAATATATTACCAGACAGAGACGTTTCTTTTCCTTCCCCCAGCCTTTCCGCCTCCTCAAAAATTCCGGCAAGTTGCTCCTCCAGCCCGTTAATATGTAAAAATGCAGCAAACACATGGCGCCTCTCCTCAGAGAGCTGTCCCGGCGTCTGTGTGCTCTGCCTGCTTTCCTCTCTGACAGCAGCGGCTTCCTCTTCATCTGGCTTCCTCTCTGGTTCTGTGAATACTTCCTCCTGCTTCGAATCCTCCTGAACTTCCTCTTGCACCTCCGGCGTCTTCTCTTCTGGCGCATCATTAGGTATATTCTCAGGCTCCTTGACAGGTTCCTCTTCAGAATAAGCCTCCTCAGTTACCACTCTTGGTTCCTCTTTTGGCACCACTCGGAATGTGGCCTCCGGATCGTTATAAGGCGGATATGGTTTGTTATTTCTGGAAAGAATTCTCTGAATCTTGCGCAGATCCTTTGTTGCTCCTAAGGGATCTATCTGTTCTGGGCTAACCTGCCATAAATTTTCCCGCCGTGGTATCTCCGGCTCCTCCTGTCCTTCCTCTGGAGGCAGTATCTCCTTCATGCTCTCTGCAATCACTTCCTGAATATCTGCGGTATTATATTTATCTGTGGATACTGAAATCGGATGGTCTGGTATCTGCTCTTGTACTTGTGCCGGCTGTACTTCCTGAATCTCCTGAACCGCTTGTGCTTCTTGCGCCTCCATCGCAGTAAGCTCCTCCTCTGAGGGGTATCTCATCTGAGGCTGAAATCGCTTATTATATTTCTCCTGCTGGCTGGGCGACAACGGCATATATAACATCTTAAGCTCCATCGCCTTCTCCACATATTCTCCCTCGCCAAACCAAAGAATGATCTCATCGCATGCAGCCACACACTCTTGTCCCATGCCAGCCTTATGATATAGACGTGCCAGCTCATATGCCCACATCTCATCAAAATCATTTCTCTTATATTCACTTAAAATGGCAATTAATGTCTCTATCGGCTCTCCTTTTTTCCTAGCCAACATATATTGGAGCTCATACCTGCCGGAATCACGCGGCGCCAGACCGACAAAGTCTTCATAATAATGCTCCGCCTCTTCATATTCTCCCGCCCTGATGCAGACCTCCGTCAATTTATATGCAATCCTTCTGCTAATCGGGGCGCGCTCAAACGCCATAAGAAAAAGCTCCTTCGCATCCTCATACCTCTGTACCTCTGCATAGACGGTGCCGACATTCGTCAACATATTCACATTTCTGACACGCCGCCAATCTATATTATCTGCTATTTTCGCCGCTGTGGAAAAATCTCTTTTTCCAATCAGCTTTGTTATCTGTTCTGCTTTTATATTATATTCATATTTATCCAATCTTCTCACTCCTGCCTATAAATATATGTAAAGTGTATCACACGACAAATAGCTTGTCAAAATATGTTTGTCATAATTTGTAAAAGTATTCCGCACCTAAAAGATGCATCGATATCTCCCGAAAAAAAGGCTATGATGCTTTTCTACATCACAGCCTTTGCTCTTCATTATTTAGTTGTCTATGTTTTTTTATTAGTCGAAGGCATCTCTATCTCATTCCTGCGAGCCATTTCTTATTCCAATATCTATGTGGTATCCATCCATTCTCTTACTATGATAAATTTATTCACCAGTATATGCAGATGACATCTATTCGTCTTTCTTCAGCTTGTTCTCTTCTCCGACCTTGTAATTAATTTTCTTGCTGAAGTTATATTTTTTATTCTCTATATTGAAAGCTGCAGGAACCCATCATCTTACCACTGATATACTGATGTATTATAGAATGTTCGTCTCTGTCCATGGGACCCGCCCCCTTTCTTTTTTCTTTGTTTTTTTTTTGTTTTGTTTTTGTTCTGTGTCTTATAAACATATGACGCTGGCGCCGAAGAGGAGAGTGTAGTGGGCGGTGGGGGGCGGATGATTTAA
>CAMWWW010000238.1 GCA_947178015.1 uncultured Clostridia bacterium | reverse complement strand
TATATACTTTTATTTATTCGATTCTTTAAGTTTGGGATCTTCATTCCGAAAGATAGTTGGCGGCTGTCGACATGGTGGTGAGGGAGCTTTTGGTTGTGATTAACAAAAAGTTGAATCAGAGAAGAAAGGGAAAATAAAAGAGTATGGGAATCATAGGAAACACAAAGCAATTTTTGATAAGCAAGGCAACAGATTCTGTTGAGAAAATAACAGATAAGGTTGCATCGGCATCTGCGCTTAGTAGAGATCAGGTGGCGGCCGTGGACGCCAAGCGTGCGGAATATCTTTCTCAAAAGCCCGATATGAACGGCGAAGCAATTCGGGATGTGATTGTCAAAAATCTGGGCGCAGTTGGAATAGAAGTGTATCAGGCATATGTGGAACAGCTAAAGAATATCTATAAGCCGGTGGATGCCGCAATGGAAAATTTTGACGCTTGGAATCGGATTCGCTATTTTGATATTACAAAGTGGGTGACGGATTCAGAGGAGAATAATCTGGATCGCTTGGTGAATGTGTATCAGGTATTAAGTGAGGAGGCGTGCAATATTGCGCTGATCTATCACAGAACCAAAGAAAAATGTACGGTTACACTGGGCGTTGTCAACACCGATCCCAATCAAGCCGATCCTACCCGCGCATTTACTTATTATTCGCGTCTTGTCAATGCGCTTCGCGGAAATTTTCCGGGCGTGGAGATAGTGGAAAGGAAGGAAAATAAAGACCGATTTGGTGTGGGGATACCACAGTGTCTTGTGGATGTGATAGAATTGGAGGACGAAGCGTACAGCGCTAAGTCTGTGGCGATTGTGTCTAATCTTGCTTCTGATAAATCAGAAAATTTTATTAGCCAGAGCATGGAAAAATTGCTGGATGGAATTGTGCCGCAGCAGGATGAGGAGGAATATACCATCGTGTTATTGGCGAATCCTGTTGCGAATCAGTTGGAGAAAAAGAATCGTTTGTTTGAGATCGCCTCCGCCTTAGCACCATATGCTTCATGGCAGACAAGCTATACATATACGGAGTCGGATGCGGTCAATGCGTCCGCAAGCATTGGGGTCAATCTGGGAATAAGCGCAGGCGTGCAATCCTCTGTTGCAATAGCAGATGGAACCAACCAAGCGCGGGTGGATGAGACGCTTGGCAAGGGAGTTGTGCACAAAGCGAAGCAGACGGTTGGAATGTATGCTCCGATACAGGATACCAACACCATAACACATACGTCTGGGTATCAAGCATCTGCCAATTTTGGTGTATCCTTTTCCTGCTCATCGAGCGTTACAACACAGATTGGCGTAAACGAGGGAATTACACAGAATTATTCAAATTTTGGTGTACAGCATACACTGGCTGTTCTTGATAAGCAGATAAAGCGTCTGGAGGAAAGCGCAGCGCTTGGCATGTGGGAATTTGCGGCATATAGTATTTCGAAAAGTCCTGTGGTTGCGAATAATGTCGCGCATATGTATCTGGCATTGACACAGGGAGAGGAGTCTTATGTGACAAGAGCCGCCGTGAATTTGTGGGACGGAGAAGAGGAGCAGGCGGATGCCGCGGCAATCTTGCAAAGTATTCAGAAGCTTCAACATCCAATATTTGGCTTAAAGGAGGCGCTTGAGGAGGAATGGCTGCTGTATCCGACTCTTGTGACACCGTCCGCAACACTCTCCGGCAAGGAATTGGCAAGAGCTTTGAATTTTCCACGTCGTTCTGTAAGCGGACTTCCTGTTCTTGAGAGTGTTTCCTTTGGACGGGAGGTGCAGATTTACAAAGATGAGGCGGAGGATGGATGGGAAGAAACCAAAACCATGGATATAGGACATATCTATCATATGAGGCGCAGTGGAAATACGATGGTTTCTCTTGACAGAGACAGCCTTTGTTCTCATGTGTTTGTCACAGGCACCACAGGAAGCGGAAAATCCAATGCAATCTATTCTTTGCTGGATCAGCTTCGCAGCCAAGGGATTCCTTATCTGGTGGTGGAGCCATCAAAGGGTGAGTACAAAAAGGTATTGGGGAAAGGATGTCAAGTTTATGGGACAAATCGCTTAAAGACGGAGCTTCTGCGCATAAATCCTTTTTCCTTCCCGAATGATATTCATGTGCTGGAGCATATTGACAGGCTGATAGAAATCTTTAATGCCTGCTGGCCTATGTACGCGGCAATGCCTGCGGTTCTTAAGGATGCCGTGGAGAAATGCTATGAAAAGGTTGGTTGGAATCTCAGATATTCAAAATGCGAGCCCCTGCGCTTTCCTACCTTTTTGGATTTGATGGACGTTTTGCCCAAAGTTATGGAAAGCTCCTTGTATTCCGCAGATACCAAAAGTGATTATGCCGGCGCGCTGATAACTAGAGTCCGCTCCCTGACCAATGGCATAAATGGACAGATTTTCTGCTCTTATAATGAATGTTCCAGCGAGGAATTATTTGAACAAAATGTGATTCTTGATTTCAGCAGGGTTGGATCGGTGGAAACAAAAGCATTATTGATGGGCATTATCGTTATGAAGCTGCAAGAATACAGGCTGCAGCTTGATAAGAGGAATGGCAATCTAACTCATGTCGCGGTGTTGGAGGAGGCACATCATCTGCTTCGCAAAACTTCCGTCAGCCAGTCTCAGGAGGGGGCGAATCTTCAGGGCAAATCGGTGGAGATGCTGACCAACGCGATCGCGGAGATGCGCACTTATGGAGAGAGCTTTATCATTGTCGATCAGGCGCCGGATTTATTGGATGAGGCTGTAATACGAAACACGAATACAAAAGTAGTGCTTCGCCTTCCCGAAGAGGCGGACAGAAAGCTTGTCGGTATGTCTATGGCATTGAAAGAAAATCAGATTATGGAGTTAGCAAAGCTTCCAAAGGGTGTCGCCGCCGTATACCAAAATAATTGGGTAGAGGCAGTCCTTTGCAAATTTGAACAATATAAAAAAGAAGAACCATTTGCATATTCTCCCAGCAATCCATTTGAAGTTTTTGAGCATTATTTTAATAAGCTTATGGGAAGAAAGGATGTCTATGAGATAACACAGGAAGATGCGGATATTATTCGGGACTGGATTAATAGCCTGAGAAACGCAGAGAATACGAAAAAACTTCTTTTCACGGCATTGGAAGGAAGAACACTATCCGAGCGGGAGCAGGAAATTGTGGCATATAATGTATTTAACGGCAAGCAAATAGGAGAATTACTTATAAAAGAAGAAAATGCAGCAGATGGAATATACATGGCAGACAAAAAGATTGGCGCGAAATTTGAGATTCAGGACGGCGTTTTAATCGATAAAATTCGTCAATTGATTATACAAGTTATCATACAGGAAATGGAAGACGAAGGGTTTAGCCAAAGGTACGGCGATTTGAGCAAAATAGAGAAGGTGAGGTAATCATATGCTGGTAGAGACATTGCACATCGCTGCAAAGGAGGCAGCAGAGGTAACAAAAAAAGTGGCTGTAGCTGCAAAGGAAATAAAGGAGCTTCCAGAAACGATAGGAGAGATGTCCAAGCTGGATTTGCTTGTTGAGGAGATAGGAGAAGAATTATCCGAGTTGGCACTGCTGCCTGAGGAGATAGCAGATAGTTTATCCAATGTAGAGAGTGATAAAATCAAGCCTGAAAAGAAGGGCGGGAGCTATGGAGAGGTATATAAAAAGGGAGAAGGCAGCACAACAGAGGTTCATCATATACCGGCAGATTCTAGCTCCCCTCTTGAGAGAAAAGATGGCCCGGCAATAAAGATGGAAAAGAAGGATCATGAGCAAACAACAAGCTACGGAAGCTCAAAAGAAGCGCAGGAATATCGCGAGGCACAGAAGGAATTGATTGAACAGGGGAAATTCGAGGAAGCAGTGCAGATGGATATTGATGACATACATGAGAGATTTGGCGATAAATATGATGATGCGATTGCAGAAATGCAGGAATATATAGAAAAAATAAAAGCGGAGGGAAAAATATGACCAATACGATAACAGCAGAGCCATTGAAAGAGGTAAATGGCGTAAAATTCGGAATGAAGAGGGAGGAAGTAAGAAAAATATT
>CAMWWW010000237.1 GCA_947178015.1 uncultured Clostridia bacterium | reverse complement strand
TCGGACGCGTCAGAGGTGTATAAGATACAGTCTTTAAACATACCACCCATTTTCTCTCAACCCTTCCCCTTTTGGCACTGGCTCTTATAGTTTAAATGAGCTTTTCAGAGAAACAATCCGATTCAATACCAACGCATCTTCTTTTGAATCCTTGGAGTCCACACAAAAATACCCATTTCTTACAAACTGATATTTTGTAAGCTTCTCTGCTCCGGCAAGGTTGGGCTCCAAATAGCATTTTTCTAAAACTTTAAGGGAATTTGGATTAAGATTCAGTGTTCCATCCTCATTTAGCTTCCCCTTTTCTTCATCAATAATATTCTCATAAAGGCGTACCTGCGCCTCCACCGCATCCTTAACAGAAACCCAGTGAATCGTGCCCTTCACCTTCTGTCCTTCTCTTGCATTTCCACCTTTTGTCTCTGGATCATAGGTACAGTGAACCACCGTCACATTGCCTGCTTCATCCTTCTCGCAGCCTGTGCAGGTGACAATATAAGCATACATCAGGCGCACTACATTACCCGGAAACATGCGGAAATATTTCTTTGGAGGCTCCTCCATAAAATCCTCCCGCTCAATATAAAGCTCTCTTCCAAAAGGAATCGTGCGGCTGCCCATATCCTCCTTTTCCTGATTGTTCGGCGCCTCAATCTGCTCTGTAACATTCTCAGGATAGTTATCAATCACAAGCTTGATTGGATCAAGCACTGCCATCATGCGGGGCACTTTAAGCTTTAGATCCTCACGGATGCAATACTCAAGCATGGCGTAATCCACGGAACTATATGCCTTCGACACGCCCACCAGCTCCACAAAATTTCGAATGGACTCCGGCGTAAAGCCCCTTCTTCGAAGTGCTGCCACAGACACCAGACGTGGATCGTCCCAGCCATCTACAATTCCATCTTCCACCAATTTCTTAATATACCGCTTCCCTGTCACCACATTGGTGAGATACAGTTTTGCAAACTCAATCTGTTTTGGAGGATTTGGATATTCCAGCTCTCTTACCACCCAGTCATAGAGCGGCCTGTGATCTTCAAATTCTAGTGTGCAGATAGAATGTGTCACCTTCTCTATCGCGTCCTCAATCGGATGAGCAAAATCATACATAGGATAAATACACCATTGATCTCCCGTATTATGATGTGTCATATGCGCCACGCGATAGATCACAGGATCGCGCATATTGATATTAGGAGAAGCCATATCAATCTTAGCGCGAAGCACCTTCTCGCCGTCCTTGTACATGCCGTTTTTCATATTTTCAAACAGCGCAAGGTTTTCCTCCACGGTTCTCTCTCTATAAGGACTGTTTTTTCCCGGTTCGGTCAAGGTGCCACGATATTGCTTTATCTCATCGGCAGACAGATCGCAGACATAAGCCTTTCCCTTCTTAATCAGCTTTACGGCCGCCTCATACATCTGCTCAAAATAATCTGAGGCAAAAAAAAGCCTGTCCTCCCACTCTGCTCCCAGCCACTTCGCATCCTCTATAATAGAATGAACAAATTCTGTCTTCTCCTTTGTAGGATTGGTATCATCAAAGCGCAGATTAAACTTTCCATGATATTTCTGCGCTAACCCATAATTTAACAAAATGGATTTCGCATGTCCAATATGAAGATAGCCGTTAGGCTCAGGTGGAAATCTGGTCTGGATATGATCGTAACAGCCATCTTCCATATCCTTCTCTATTATCTGCTCGATAAAATTTTTCGAAATGACTTCCTTTTCCATAACATTCTCTTCCATCTTACTCTTCCTCCTGCGGACTGTATCTTATTTCCTATATCATACCACATCCCGCTTATTTGTAAAACATAAATTGGGGATTATTTGTTTAAAATTTCCTCCACAGACTCTCTTGGCAGCGGACGCCCTAACAGATAACCTTGAATTGTCCCACATTGATATTCTTTTAAAAATTCAAGCTGCTCCCGCTCCTCCACTCCCTCTGCAATCACCTCAAGCCCCAGTTTCTCTGCCATCTCAATAATGCTGCTTGTGATAATCGTTGTATTCTTCTCCCTAGAAAGCTCTGTGATAAAAGAGCGGTCGATCTTTAATGTATCGATTGGCACCATTCGCAAATAAGACAGCGAAGAATACCCTGTCCCAAAATCATCCAGCGATACCCGATAGCCCAACTCCCTCAGCTTATTGATAAGCTTTACCGTCTCGTCCAGATTCTCAATAAATACGCTCTCGGTAAGCTCTATCTCAATCTGGTGTGCGTTGACATTGTACATCCCTGAATAATATTGCAGTGTATTAAGGAACTCCCCATCTCGAAACTGGATAGCAGAAATATTTATCGACATAATTCCCTGATAATTCAATTCCTGTATCCATCTTCCCAGTGTTCTTAACGCCTCTCGTATCACAAAATCCCCTATCTTACAAATTACGCCATTTCCCTCCGCTATAGGGATAAACAGCGCCGGGCTGATATTTCCAAGCTCATCATCATGCCAGCGAATCAGAGCCTCCACCCCTCGAAGCTCCTCTGTCATAGAAGAATACTGCGGCTGATACAACAGATAAAAGCCGCCTTTCTCCACGGCAGACTGCAGTTTCTGTTCCAAGTCTGCCTCCCCGACAAAACCTGCAACCATGTACGACTCATAATGTTTGATCATATTCCTGCCCGTTTTCTTTGCTTCCATCATCGCCAGATCGGCTGCACGAATTAGATCCGCCGCATCCTGAATCTCTTGGTCACACTCCGCAATTCCAATGCTGACCGTGACATAATAGCTCATTCCATTGCTCAAAAGAATAGGGGTTTTCAAATTTTCCTGTATCCTTTTTGCAATTTCATCCGCCGTATCATTGGCAAGCGACTGCTTGATCCCCACCACAAACTCATCGCTGCTAAAACGCGCCGCCTTTGTCGTATCCGACTCATATTGCTGGATAATAGCAGCAACCTTCAAAAGCAGCTCATCTGCAATCTGTATCCCCAGCCTGTCATTGACCCACTTAAAATGATCGATATCCACAAAAAGCATCTGAACAAGGCTCATATCCTTCCGCGCCGCCTCAATCTGCTCTCCCAGCCACTGAATAAAATAATTCCGATTATACACCTCTGTAAAACTATCATAATAAGTAAGCTTATCCAGCTCCTTGCTCTGAAGCTTTTCATAGGTAATATCTTGGCAGAAAGACACGCTTTCCTTCAGCATACCCCTCTCATCATACCAAAACCAGCTTATCTGAGAGATCCATGCCGCATCCTTCTTAAGCTGGTACAAAAATCGTTCTGTTGTCTTCTGCTCTCTCACCGTTCGCTTCCATTGTTCCATATACTCATTCTGGAAGCTCTCCTCCATATGGGACACCACCTCTTCCAGATTGCCGATACTCTCCTCAGCCACCGGAAACATATCACGCCAACGGCTGGAGGTCAACGCCGTCTTTGTAAAATAATGATAATATACAAATCCGTCTGTGGAATTCTCACTTACAAGCTGATAGATCCGCTTTATCTCATCCAGATTGCTCTGTGTAATAGCCAGCAGATCCAACTGATAACGAAGCTCCTGCTCGGACGCGGTAAGCTCCTCATACATTCTCTCCACCTTTTCTCTCGACCGCTCAAATCCGGTTATATCAAGAAGAATCAGACCCACATATCCCTCCGCCGGAGCAAAACACAAGACACGAAGATACAGCCTCTTAACCTCATCATAAAAAACCTCCGCCTGCGGCTCCTCTTCGCCTAAACTTCTCTCTATCAACCTGTGAAAACCATCCACTCCTTTCTTCCCATACTTAAGACTCAGTGTTTCAAGAAACGATCTTTTGCAAATCTCCTCGCTTGTAATGGCAAACATGCGCTCAAATGCCTTATTTACATAAACAGGCTGATAGTCCCCTTCTCCCACAGCCTCTAGGCACAGACATGCATTAAACGACCAGTCTGCAAGCTTCTCTGTAAGCCCACCCCTGATTTCCTTATTTATCATACGCCCTTTTCCCCTTTTCGTGTCTGCTCATCCAATGTCAGGCTGTAGGACGGCAGAAACTCCTCAAGAAAATAATCTGCCT
>CAMWWW010000236.1 GCA_947178015.1 uncultured Clostridia bacterium | reverse complement strand
CCTCCCGCTGTCAGAAGAATCCTTCGCTCTATGTAATTATGATATTGGGACGCCCACATCTGATGCTGTCCTACCTCCGTGGCGATAATGGCATTTCCCTCTGTCACCTCATATATCTTCTCGATCACAAATGGCCCGGTAAGACTCTCTGTGTGGTAGGTCATCGGATGCTTTTCCTTTAGCGCCATAATATGCTCCACCCACTCAGGATGCTCCATCTTGGGAAGCCTTTCATTTAATTTTTCAAGCACCAGCTTCACATCACCGATCACCGATGCGTGGGTTCTGATATTTTTATTAATCTCTGCCGGATCGATGTCAATCTGAAGAATCTTTGCGTTGCTCGCAAATTTCTTTGCATTTCCGGTTACTCGATCGCTAAATCTCGCGCCCACTACAATAAGCAGGTCGCACTCTGTCACGCCGAAATTCGACGTCTTGGTGCCATGCATCCCAAGCATCCCGGTATACAGCTTATCCTCGCCGCTAAAGGCTCCCTTTCCCATCAAAGAATCTGTCACTGGAGCATGAATTTTGTGTACAAATTCCGTTAATTCTTTATGCGCTTCTGATGCTACTGCTCCGCCTCCCACAAAGACATACGGTCTTTTGGACTCCTGAATAAGCGTCGCCGCAAGATCAAGCTCCTGTTCTGAGACGGGCTTCTGCGTCCGCGCAAGATTTGGCTCCTGCCTTGTATATTCTGTCTCATTTGCCGTCACATCCTTTGTAATATCGACAAGTACCGGCCCCGGTCTTCCATTTCTAGCTATGTCAAATGCACGGCGGATTGTATCGGCAAGATCCTCCACCTTTTTTACTATAAAATTATGTTTTGTGATCGGCATAGTTATGCCGGCAATATCAATCTCCTGAAAACTATCGCGTCCAAGGAGCGGAACCGTTACATTACATGTGATCGCCACAACTGGGATAGAATCCATATAAGCAGTCGCGATCCCTGTTACCAGATTTGTCGCGCCCGGACCAGAAGTCGCAAAACATACCCCCACCTTTCCGGTCGCTCTGGCATAGCCATCCGCCGCATGAGAAGCACCCTGCTCATGGGAAGTTAAAATATGTGTGATCTCATCTGCATGTTTGTACAATGCATCATATACATTTAAAATCGCACCACCCGGATATCCAAATATAGTATCAACACCCTGCTCCTTTAAACATTCTACAATTATTTCTGAACCATTTAACTGCATACATTTCCTCTCTTTCTCTATGATTAGATTATTTTATCTCAAGGATCGCTCCACGGTTCCCGCTTGTCACCATAGAGGCATATCTTGCCAGATATCCGGTTGTAATCTTTGGCTGTCTCGGCTTCCATGCCGCTCTTCTTCTCTCAAGTTCCTCGTCTGTCACAGCAAGCTCCAGCTTATTCTCAGGAATATTGATTCGGATCGTATCCCCTTCCTCCACCAGAGCAATTGGTCCTCCTACTGCTGCCTCCGGGGATACATGCCCGATGGAAGCGCCTCTGGAAGCGCCGGAAAAACGTCCGTCCGTGATAAGAGCCACGCTGGAGCCAAGTCCCATGCCAGCGATGGCTGAGGTTGGATTTAACATCTCTCTCATACCCGGACCGCCCTTCGGGCCCTCATAGCGGATCACCACCACATCACCAGCCACAATCTTACCGCCCTTGATCGCTTCTATCGCATCTTCCTCACAGTCAAATACCCTTGCTGGACCTTCATGCACCATCATCTCAGGTACCACTGCGGAACGCTTTACCACACCAGTATCCGGCGCAAGATTGCCCTTCAGCACAGCGATTCCGCCCGTCTCACTGTAAGGATTGTCAATGGTGCGGATAACCTCAGGGTTCCGATTGACAGCGTCTGCGATATTTTCACCTACCGTCTTTCCTGTCACAGTGATGCAGTCCAGATTTAAAAGCCCTTTCTTGCTGATCTCCTTCATCACGGCATAGATGCCGCCCGCCTCGTTCAAATCCTCCATATAGGTAGGACCAGCCGGAGCAAGATGACACAGATTCGGTGTTTTCTCGCTGATCTGATTTGCAATCTCCATATTTAACTCCACACCCGCCTCATGTGCAATAGCAGGAAGATGCAGCATACTATTTGTCGAGCAGCCAAGCGCCATATCCATCGTCAATGCATTCATAAATGCCTCTTTTGTCATAATATCCCTTGGACGAATATTCCTCTTAAGCATCTCCATCACCTGCATCCCTGCATGTTTTGCAAGCTTAATGCGCTCCGAATATACCGCTGGTATCGTGCCATTGCCCCTCAGCCCCATACCAAGCACCTCGGTCAAACAATTCATGCTGTTTGCTGTATACATACCAGAACAAGATCCGCAGGTTGGGCATACCTTGTTCTCAAACTCTTTCACCTCTTCTTCTGTCATTGTGCCGGCCGCATGAGAGCCAACCGCCTCAAACATAGAGGATAAACTTCTCTTCTGGCCCTTCACATGTCCCGCAAGCATCGGACCGCCGCTGACAAATACGGTAGGAATATTCAGCCTTGCAGCCGCCATCAAAAGTCCCGGCACATTTTTATCGCAATTCGGCACCATCACAAGCGCATCAAACGCATGTGCCATCGCCATCGCCTCTGTGGAATCTGCAATCAAATCTCTTGTCACCAAAGAATACTTCATCCCCACATGTCCCATGGCAATTCCATCGCACACCGCTATCGCCGGAAATACAATGGGAGTTCCTCCTGCCATCGCCACGCCAGTTTTTACTGCAGCCACTATCTTGTCAAGATTCATATGTCCCGGCACAATCTCATTGTAGGAGCTGACAATGCCGACCAATGGCCTATTTAATTCCTCCTCCGTAAGTCCAAGCGCGTTAAATAAAGAACGGTGTGGTGCCTGCTGCATCCCTTTTGTTACTGAATCACTTCTCATGCTCTTTCCCTCATTTCTAAATTTTATTGATTTTCTGCCTGCTATGCAACCCATGCATGCACCGCTTTTGCGGCAAACTCTGCTGCACGAATCAGCACATAAAAATGCCCTAAGCTATCCAAATGGATCTCTTAGGGCGAACGTTTCTGTCCGTGGTACCACCTAAATTCAGTTTCCTGCACTCAATCGGTACGGGAACACTCCGATACCGTTTCCCTCTAACGGCGGAAATCCGTCAAAGCTTAATAAGATATCATCTGTTCAGCCTTGAAGCTCAGGGGCTACTTCCATACCTTCCTCACGAAGATTTACACCAGCCATCTTCTCTCTTAGCTTATGGAACTATATGTACTCCTCCCCGTCACTGCCTTTGCGGTGTTATATGAAATTTAGTAATATTATAAAAGCTTTACGGTAGATTGTCAATACCAACTTTTAGAAATATCTACTGTTTACCGCTTTATTACATCACTATACAACTTTTTCATTCATCTATTTATTTCAAAGCAGTTTGTATAATCATTTTCGGGAGAGGTCCGCGCCGCGAGATGCCTATAGTCCTCCGTCACCCCGCTCTCGCTTAGTGAAAAACGTAGTGGACGCTAAACTCGTGAGAAACCTCGTTAAGCGCCAACGTTTTTCAATAGGTGCCTTGAGGACTATAGGCATCTCTCAGCGCTGCTTTTTCTGATTGTGCCAGACACGCTTATATTCTACTCTAAATAAAAATATAACAATATTATCAGAATTTAAACAATATCATGATACTCAGTACTCCATCCAGATAGAAATTAGAATTGTAGGTTGCATGATTCGTGCCAGTGATAGGCAAAATTCCGACGGTAAGGTGGTATCAGCTAGAAATTTTTACAACATAATGGTGTGAAACAAGCGGTTTATGAATCTAATTACTGATCGGATAGAGTACTTGAGCGTGTTTGAAAATTAAATTCTGCACAAAATCTGGTATGAAATCGCTGGAAATATCATGGAAAGCCCCGGTTATATACCCCTAAAGCGCAGAAAAAAGAGTTAACCAAGGTGTGACTTTTACCTATTTTCGGCATATTGACGAATATCCAATAATTTTCAAACACACTCTAGTACAACATTGATTTATCTCGTTTTCTTCTTTGCTTATTTCGGATTAACGAAAGGATAAACAGATCAGAAACTAAGCAGAAATTTATAAAATACAAGGA
>CAMWWW010000235.1 GCA_947178015.1 uncultured Clostridia bacterium | reverse complement strand
ATCCTGATATTGTGGTTTAGGAGGATGCGAGATAATTAAAGAACGTAAAAGGGGATATTGTTTTTTAGCATGTGGTATTCCAGTATGAGGACACACAGGAGGAGGTGCTCGCGGATATTAATTTAAAGGTGGATGCCGGAAGATATATCGCTTTGGTTGGCTCCTCCGGTGCCGGGAAATCCACTCTTTGCAGTTTAATTCCAAGATTTTATGATGTGAGCCACGGTGTGATCCGCATCGACGGAGTGGATATTCGGGATGTGACATTGAAAAGCCTGCGCGAAAATATCGGGATTGTGCAACAGGATGTCTATCTGTTTGCTGGAACGGTGATGGACAATATCCGATATGGAAAGCCAGATGCGACGGAAGCGGAGATTGTTGCCGCCGCGCAAAATGCCAATGCACATGAATTTATTATGAGCCTTCCAGAAGGCTATGACACCTATATTGGACAGAGGGGGATTAAGCTCTCCGGCGGGCAGAAGCAGAGATTGTCCATCGCAAGGGTATTTTTGAAAAATCCGCCTATTCTCATTTTTGACGAGGCAACCTCCGCGCTGGATAATGAGAGTGAGAAGGTAGTGCAGGATTCCTTGGAGAAACTGGCGAAGAACCGGACTACTTTTGTGATCGCGCACAGGCTCTCCACCATACGAAATGCAGAGAGAATCTTGGTGCTCACAGAAGAGGGAATCGCAGAAGAGGGGACGCACAGAGAGCTATTGGAGAAAAAAGGAATCTATGCGGGACTGTATCAGATGCAGTTTGCTGGAACAGAAAAGTAGAAATTTTTTACAAATTGTTTATTTAATATTCATGGAGAAATAGTTGAGTTTCTAATATAGATTTGCTATACTTTATGAAAGTTTTATAGGAGGACTGTGATGATAGCAGATAAAATGGTTGGCTTTGTTAAGAACAGCTCTGCCATCCGCGCTATGTTTGAGGAAGGCAAGCGGATGGCAGCGATCTATGGCGCGGAGAATGTATATGATTTTAGTTTGGGAAATCCCAATGTCCCGGCGCCTGCGGAGGTGGAGCGGGCGGTAAAGGCGATTTTGGAGGAAGAGGATTCCGTATTTGTACATGGCTATATGAATAACTCTGGCTATGAGGATGTCAGGGCGGTGATCGCTGGATCGATTAACAGGCGTTTTGGCACAGAATTTTCAGAGAAAAATATTATTATGACAGTAGGCGCAGCGGGTGGGATGAATGTAATATGCAAGACACTTTTAAATCCCGGCGATGAAGTGGTGGTCTTTGCCCCTTATTTTGGAGAATATCGTGCTTACGTTGGAAATTATGACGGCGTGTTGGTGGCAGTATCTCCCAATACGGATACGTTTCAGCCAAATCTTGAGGAATTTGAGCAGAAATTGACCAAAAGGACGAAAGCAGTGATTGTGAACACGCCGAACAATCCGACCGGAGTTGTCTATTCGGAGGATACGATAAATAGGATGGCGGCAGTACTTGAGAAAAAGCAGAAGGAATTTGGCACGGATATTTATCTGATCTCCGACGAGCCATACCGAGAGCTTGCCTATGATGGCGTCGAGGTGCCCTACCTCACCAAATATTATAGGAATACAATTATCGGGTATTCTTATAGCAAGTCGTTGTCATTGCCGGGCGAGAGAATAGGGTATCTGGTGATACCAGACGAGGCTGCTGACAGCGAGGATATTCTGGCGGGGGCAAATGTGGCTACCAGAATTCTTGGTTTTGTCAATGCGCCCTCCCTACAGCAGCGTGTAGTGGCGAGATGTGTGGATGCAAAATGCAATGTGGCAGCTTATAATAGAAACAGGGAGCTTCTCTACCATAGTCTGGTGTCTTATGGCTATACCTGCATTAAGCCAGAGGGAGCGTTTTATCTGTTTGTCAAATCTCCGACAGAGGATGAGAGGATTTTCTGTGAGGCGGCAAAAAAGCACAATATCTTGATTGTGCCGGGCAGATCCTTTGAATGTCCGGGTTATGTGAGAATAGCATACTGTGTCGGCTATGATACCATTGTGAAGGCATTGCCGGGATTTCAGGCGCTGATAAAGGAATTTTAGAGAGAAGCTTATAGGAAAGGTATGGGAAAAAGATGAGAGCATGGGAAAAAAACATAAGGCAGGTAGTTCCATATACGCCGGGAGAGCAGCCGAAAGTTACAGACGTGATAAAGCTCAACACAAATGAGAATCCATATCCGCCGGCTCCTGCGGTTCGGGAGGCGTTGCAGAACATGGATGCATCCGCACTTCGGCTATACCCCGATCCAAGGGCAGATGCGCTGGTTGAGGTGATCGCCCGGTATTATGGGATTTCTGCGGAGCAGGTGTTTGTGGGAGTTGGATCAGACGATGTGCTTGGTATGTCATTTCTGACCTTTTTTAATTCAGACAAGCCGATACTCTTTCCAGACATTACATATTCTTTCTATGATGTGTGGGCGGATCTGTTTCGGATACCATACGAGACGCCGGCGCTGGATGAGAATTTTTGTATCTGTGCAAGGGATTATGATAAGGAAAATGGCGGCGTTATTTTTCCAAATCCCAACGCGCCTACGGGGGAGGCGGTGGAGCTTTCTTTTATAGAGGATGTGCTCTCGCACAATCAGGATGTGATCGTGATTGTGGATGAAGCGTATGTGGACTTTGGAACATCTTCAGCACTGCCTCTCATCGAAAAATATGAGAATCTTTTGGTGGTGCAGACGTTCTCAAAATCCCGCGCACTTGCCGGGCTGCGCATTGGCTATGCCATGGGGAATAAAAGGCTGATACAGGCGCTGAATCATGTGAAATATGCCTATAATTCCTACACGATGAATACGCCCTCCATCGTGCTTGGCGTAAAGGCGATAGAAGACAAAGAATATTTTGAGGATATTACGGCAAGGATTATAGCGACAAGAGAGTATGCAAAAGAGGAATTTAGAAAGCTTGGTTTTATGTTTGGAGATTCAAAAGCAAATTTCCTTTTTGTGACCCATCCTAGATACACGGCGGAAGAGATCTTTGAATATCTTAAAACAAAGAAAATCTATGTCCGGCATTTTAACAGAGGGCGGATAAAAAATTATCTGCGCGTGACAATCGGCACAAAAGAGCAGATGGAAGCGGTTTTTGCGGCGTTAAAGACAATGATAGGTAGCGAAGAAACGAGGACAAATTAAAATGAGATATGTGATGGATATAATCCGCGGCGTGCTGATCGGCATAGCAAATGTAATTCCGGGGGTGAGCGGGGGCACGATGGCAGTCTCCTTGGGCGTATATGACAGGCTGATCTCCTCGCTGACAGGATTGTTTAAAAATTGGAAGAAAAGCCTTTCCACATTGGTGCCGCTGATTCTGGGGATGGCGCTTGGAATTGTCGGCTTTGCATTTTTGATAGAATATCTGTTTGCGAAATTTCCTCTGGCGACTGCTCTTACTTTTATTGGATTGATATTAGGCGGGCTTCCCATTTTGGTAAAATCTCTTAAAAAAGAGCTTGACAAAAAAGAAGGAAAGATCAAAGCGGGGCATATCGTCGCCTTTCTGGCACTATTTGCATTTGGTATTGTGATGTCTCTGTTGGGCGGAGAAGGAACGGCAGTCAATCTGGCACAAGTAAATTTTGCCGGAATCCTGTTATTGTTTGTAATGGGTATTATCGCCTCCGCCACAATGGTAATACCGGGGGTGAGCGGCTCTATGGTGCTGATGATTCTGGGATATTACAATTCCATTATCGGTGAGATAACCGCCTTTATCTCCGCGCTGAAAGAATTTGATATGGCGGGACTTTGGCATGGCGTGATGGTACTTATGCCATTTGGAATTGGCGTGCTGATTGGCATCTTTCTTATTGCAAAATTAATTGAATTCTTATTTGAGCGCTATGCAGCCTTGACCTACAGTGCGATATTGGGCTTAATTATCTCCTCGCCCTTTGCCATCTTTATTAATATAGGAGCCGTACAGCTAAGAATCGTAGAGCTGCTGATTGGGGTGATTCTTCTGGCAGCAGGAGGGATTCTTACATGGAAGGTTGGAGATGAAAGATAACAGATGTGCGCAGCTTAAAAAGGAAGTGATAGTTTGGAAGAAAAGGCATGGATGCTATATCTTAAAAAATATATCA
>CAMWWW010000234.1 GCA_947178015.1 uncultured Clostridia bacterium | reverse complement strand
TCCGTTCTTGTCGCTCACCAACGCATTATGGCTGCCGCGCTAAATCAACCTGCCCGCATGGAATCAAACCTTTTAAAGAAAAACAACATGGCTGCAACATTGGCAACCTCATCTGTTGTTCCAACACCAATATATTTATTCAAATTACCTCAAACGCTTTCCATTTTCCCGATTTCTGTCGCCAGATAAAAATAGCTGCTCGAATTACCCAGTCGCAGACCATGGCAACCGCAATCCCAATCACACCCATCTGAAGAACAATTCCCAACAGATATGATAAAAACAACCGTCCTGCTACTGTAGATATCACAGAAACATACATGGTAAATTTCACATCCCCCGCTGCCCGAAGCCCATTACTGAGCGCTCCAGAAAAAGGGAACGCAACTGCGTTAAATACATTATGTATCAGCACTAGCCAAATCACAAGCTGTTTTGTCTGTGATTCCAAGGCATAAAGCTGCAGAAATAATGGCGTTAAAATAAAAACCAGAAGATTCCATGCAGATGACAGAAAAAGTGTTATCTTGGACAATTTCGTAAGATAATAGTCTGCCGCCTGTGTATCCTTATTTCCCATACACTGTCCAATCACAGTGATAAAGGCTGGTCCCATTGCCACACCAGCCAATGCTGCCAAAGACCAGATGCTTTGCGCCACACCATTGGCTGCAATCTGATACGTGCCAAAAAGCGCGACAATGCTGCTGAGTGCTACTTTTACCAGTTGAAAAATTCCATTTTCTACACCATTTGGTATCGCCACATTCCAAATCCGCCTCAGGCAAACCTTATCCCACGTAAAAATCCATTCTCTTTGATAAACCACTTCGTTCTTTTTCTGAAAACAAAGAATCGTAATAGCAACAGCAGAAAACATCCTTGCCATTAGGGAGGGCCATGCCACGCCTTCCACCCCTGCATGCAGTACAAACACACCTATCACATTGCCAACTACATTGACAATATTGGACAGCACAGAGATATACATAGTTACATTCGTTTTTCCCAAACTTCGGTAAACCGCAGCGCCAGCATTATAGATTGCCAACGCCGGATAGGAATAAGCGGAAATTTTTAGATATGTGACGCAGGCATCCATAACAGAATCCTCCACCCTACCAAAAAGCAGGCGAAGCATCCCTTCGTTCCCTGCTAATACCAACACAGCAAGCAATAGCGAAAAGACTGTCCCCAACATCAAAAGCTGGCTGGCAGACTTCCCTGCATTGTCGGAATCTTTCCTGCCAATATATTGACTGATGATAACAGCCCCGCCTGATGCCAGAGCCGTAAACAGATAGAGAAAGATTGTATTAAACTGATTAACCAAAGAAACGCCTGATACGGCGGCTTCCCCTGCATAACTGACCACAAGCGTATCTGCAATCCCCACAAACATTACAAAAAGCTGCTCCAAAAACAATGGCACTATCATTTTCTGCAAATCTTTTCCTGAAAACAACATGGTTTTTTCTTCCATACCCCACCCCATAGCATTTATTCTATTATTTCATTCTTCTTTAACCATGCCGCCACATCCTCCGACAAGCGGCTCCCACCAGAGTAATGCACGGATAAAGCCTCACCCATTGCCGCATCTGGCACCAGTTTTCCAATCGCCGTCAAACTCTGCCCAAAACGCCCACCGCCATGGGAACAAAACGGAATAATCGTCTTTCCTGTGAAATCATACTCCTCAAGAAACGATGCGATCGGCATAGGAATGGATGCCCACCAATTCGGATACCCCAAGATAATCGTGTCGTAATCCTCCATATTTTCCACATGTACGGCAAGCTCTGGGCGGGCCTGTGCATTTTGATCTCGCTGTGCCTCATCCAGCACGGTATTGTAATTACTGGAATAAGGATTTACCAATTTAATCTCAAACAGCTCCGCTCCTGTTTGTGCCTGAATTTCCTCTGCAATCCCTCTTGTATTTCCTCCCCATGAGAAAAAAGCTATTAATATTTTGCCGTCTGCATGGTTTGCACTTTGCACACCTGCGCTGACAACACTGCCGTTTACATTCACGGCATTTCTCACCAACCGGATGCCTATATTGAAACTTTCCTTATCTTCGGCAAAGGCTGCTCGGTAAGCGCTCCGCATATTTTTGGCAAAATCGTTCCATCCACCTCCCCGATATACTCTGAGCGTACCTGTTTCTGCCCCAGTGGGATCACTCTGCTCGCCAGTATTGTAAGCTCCATAATAATCCCACACCCATTCGCTTACATTACCATGCATATTATATAATCCCCACCGGTTCGGAGAAAAACTGTCGACGGCAACCGTGGTCTGTCGATATTCTCCCGGCTTGGTGGTAAGATCGCCCTGTGCAAAATAATGATCTTCAATTTCGTAGGGGTAATGACCATAATAATTCGCTTCCTCGGCACTAATCGAAGTTTCCGTATTAAATGGTGTCGCTGTTCCTGCACGGCAGGCATATTCCCACTCCGCTTCTGTAGGCAGACGATATCCCTCTGCACTGCGATTCCATATCACGGTCTGTCCCTCCACAATATATGCGGGAGTCAATCCTTCTTTTTCACTGCGGGCGTTACAATACCTAATCGCATCGATCCATGTCACCATTTCGACAGGCAGATTATCCCCAGTAAAACTGCTTGGATTATCGCCGATCACTTCTGTATACTCTGCCTGCGTAACCTCATAAATACCCATATAGAAGTCACTCACTGTAACCGTATGTCTTTCCTCATCTTCTGAACGCCACGCTTCGGTATCTGGACTTCCCATCTCAAAAGAACCGCCCGTTATTAGAACAAAATTTTGATCTATAATCATTTGTCCTGCAACTTCTTGCCCCACAATATTTTCAGTTGAAGTGACCAACGTCATATTCTCTTGCCCGAATTCCTCCAAATCATCTGGTCTCTGAGCAGATTCACTTTCCATATTATCTGTTTCCTTCCCAGACATTTGCATATCTGCGCCACACGCAGCCAATGAAAAAAGCATAAGAATCGCCATTAAAAAAGCACTAATTTTTTTCATATCCTTTCTCCTCTCGTTTTGATTTTATTGTAGATATTTTTTCTAATCCCCTTGCCGCATAATAAGCAATCCATACCCACACCCCCATCATTGCCAAATATTCTGCAAAAACGAATACCGCACTTTTTTCATAATCGAAAAATGCAAATTCCACCTTTAAAAACATATAAGACAAAATATCTGCCCGATAGAAAACGATCGCTCCATATCCGGCAATGATCACCGCAAACAGCCGAACAATCCAACGAAATACCACCGATCCGTTTCCTCCAAACAATCGGAAAAACATAGAAACTACCATACCCCAATGCAGTCCTAAATGTACACTCATTAACACAAATCCCCAATAAGAACCCGCAAGATGTATCACTCTGGAAAGTGCCATCCCACTGTGGATGGGTAGAAAAGAAAACACATACCGTGACATAACAATACCACTATAAGCAAGCAAGAGCATGGTAGCAAACAATAACCCATTCACCGCTGCCCTAAGGATTCGTACAGGCTTGTAGGTTCCTCTTAGTAAATTCCCATACCACCGAATGTTCAACAAATTATGTACCACAAACAATACCAACATTCCCGTGCCAATCCATTCATGAAGTTTTTCTCCCACAATTTGGTATGCCATCAACATCAGCAAAAATACCGTCATAAAAAGGTCAATTCCTATTTTCATCTTCATCTTTACCTTCATATCCATTTCCTCCTCGTATTAAATTATATAATCATTTTCAAGAATGGTCCGCATAGCCACCCCTGCTATTTCCTCCGTCACCCACTCTCTCTTAGTGAAAAACGCAACGGACGCTAGATTCGTGAGAAACCTCATCGAAGCGTACCGCATAATTCGCAAGCTCAGTATGCGCCGACGTTTTTCAACAGGTGCCTTGAGGACTATAGACGATTCTCTGTGCTATGTTCTTGATTGTGCTAGACACATTCGTTTTTTCTTCTCCAGATTTCATCTAAACAATATAAGAATCAGAAAAGCAAAGAATAAAACAATATTCAGCAATATAGGTAAGACTACAAGAACAACTAGAAAGCAAACGTGTCTGGAATACTAAGAAAAAACAGCATAGCCAGCGCAGCTATTTTCCTCAAGGAACCTATTGAAAAACG
>CAMWWW010000233.1 GCA_947178015.1 uncultured Clostridia bacterium | reverse complement strand
GGAGGAAATAGCAGGGCTGGCTATGCGGACCTTTTTCGAAAATGATTACATAAATCGTCTTTTTAGTCTTATTCCACAGACACGACTTTATAATCTTGAGCTTCCACTGTTTTTGTAAGGGTTTCGTCGGAAATCTCACCGTTCAATGTTACCACGGCTGTGCCTGCCTCATGGCTTACGACTGCCTCTGCTACTCCTTCTAATGCCTCCAAGCATTTCTTAACTCTAGCCTCGCAGTGCCCACACATCATTCCCTCGATTTTCATTGTCTTTGTCATTGCTGTTTCCTCCATTTTCTTTGTGATAATCTCTTTCTCTATTCCACAAGTCGGATATTCCAACCTGACAGAATACTTAATTTTATTTTTATCCTTTCCCGGATCGTGGATGCGGACCAAATTCAATCGCAGTGCATTTGTCACCACACAAAAGCTTGATAAGCTCATTGCCGCCGCTCCAAACATAGGATTTAACTGCCAGTGAAAGAGGGGAATCCACAAACCTGCTGCAAGTGGTATTCCAATAATATTATAAATAAATGCCCAGAAAAGATTCTCATGAATATTTTTTAATGTCGCCCTGCTCAGGCGGATTGCGGCTGCTACATCGCTTAAATTGCTCTTCATCAGCACGACATCGGCGGCGTCAATAGCAATGTCTGTGCCCGCGCCAATGGCGATTCCCATATCTGCTCTGGTCAGTGCAGGCGCATCGTTAATCCCATCCCCCACCATTACAACCTTGCCCTTCTTTTGTAAAGCTCGGATCACATTTTCCTTTCCATCTGGCAGTACACCTGCTATCACCTCATCCACACCCGCTTGCCTGCCGACAGCGTTTGCAGTCCGCTCGTTGTCTCCGGTCAGCATTACAACATGAAGCCCCATATTCTTAAGCTCTGTGACTGCCTTTGTACTGTCCTCTTTCAGCACATCGGCAACGGCAATTAACCCGATAAGCTTGCCATTTTCTGCAAAAAAGAGTGGTGTCTTTCCTTCTTCTGCAAGCTGCTCTGCCTGTTTATAGATAGCAGATGGAATCTCTGCTTGACTGCCTACATATTTTAAATTCCCTCCAATGAAAACATCTCCACCTCGAACGGCGGACAGACCATTTCCCGGAAGTGCTTGAAATTCTGTTACCTCAAAGGACTGTAGCTTTCTTTCCTTAGCATAGCGAATTACAGCGCCTGCCAGTGGATGCTCGCTTTTACTTTCCAGAGAAAAAGCGATCTCCAAAAGTGTACTTTCTGCAACACCCGCGGCAGGTATCACATCGGTCACTTCCGGCTCGCCGCGCGTGAGTGTTCCAGTTTTATCCAGAGCCACAATCTGCATCTTTCCGGTTTCTTCTAAGGATACGGCTGTCTTAAACATAATGCCATTTTTCGCGCCCACTCCATTGCCCACCATAATGGCAACTGGTGTCGCAAGGCCTAATGCGCATGGGCAGCTAATCACCAGCACGGAGATTCCTCTTGCCAGTGCAAAGCCTATACTCTCTCCCGCGAGGAGCCATACAAGAATCGTCACAATTGCGATCGCGATCACTGCCGGAACAAAGACTCCAGACACTTTGTCGGCTACCTTGGCAATGGGTGCCTTGGTTGCCGCGGCATCGCTTACCATCTGAATTATCTGTGAGAGTGTTGTATCTTCCCCCACTCTCGTGGCTTCACAACGAATAAAACCCGACTGATTCAGCGTTGCCGCTGACACGGTATCCCCTTCCGCCTTATCTACTGGGATGCTCTCTCCGGTCAGTGCAGATTCATTTACCGCACTGCTTCCTGAGCGCACAATACCATCCACTGGAATATTCTCACCCGGACGAACGACAAAAATATCTCCCGTCCTCACCTGCTCAATAGGAACCTCAACCTCTGCCCCATTCTTTATCACAACTGCCGTTTTCGGCGCAAGCTTCATTAGGCTTTTTAAAGCATCTGTCGTCCGCCCCTTCGATCGCGCTTCCAACATCTTTCCCACAGTAATCAAAGTTAATATCATAGCTGCCGATTCAAAATAGAATTCATGCATATAGGCCATTACGCCCGCCATATCATTCTTGGCCTGCGCATCTGTCATCATAAACAAAGCATATGTGCTATAGACAAATGCCGCCGCTGATCCAAGCGCCACCAGCGTATCCATATTGGGCGCCTTGTGAAAAAGACTTTTAAATCCGCTGATAAAGAACTTTTGATTAATCACCATCACAATAATGGTAAGAAGAAGCTGCACAAGTCCGACCGCAACATGGTTCCTTGCGAGAAAGTCAGGCAGCCACCAGCCCCACATCATATGCCCCATTGAAACATACATCAATAGAATTAAAAAACCCACCGATGCATATAACCGCTGTTTTAAAAGCGGTGTATCTCTATCCTTCAAAAGCTCCTCATTTGCTGATGCAGATAGCGAAGATTCTTTTGACGCTCCCTTTTTTGCTGCGCCATACCCAGCCTCCTCCACCGCCTTAATAATATCCTGTGCGGATGCTGTACCTTCCACTCCCATGGAATTGGTTAGCAGGCTGACCGAACAGGCTGAGACACCCTCCACCTTCGATACAGCCTTCTCCACCCGCGCACTGCACGCGGCACAGCTCATCCCTGTCACTGTATACTGTTCCATTTCAAGCCTCCATTCCTGCTTTCTTTTTTCTATTATTATATCTTTTCTATTATTTCATCAGTTTCTGAAGTGTAACAAGCAGCTCTTCCACTGTTTCCTCTTTTCCCTCTCGTATATCATGAATAACACAAGTTTTAATATGATTCGACAAAAGTACCTTATTAAAACTGTTTAGCGCCGCATTAACTGCCGCGACTTGAATTAAAATATCTGTGCAATATGCATCCCGCTCCACCATTCCTTTAATACCTCGAATTTGTCCTTCAATACGGTTTAAGCGGTTGAGCAGATCTTTATATTCCTTTTCAGGACGCTCTTTGGTTTTATGACAACAATTATCCGTTTCTTCTTTCATAATGATAATTCCTCCTCTCTTTCTATATTATATACCCCACCGGGGTATATTGCAAGCAAAATTTTATATATTTAAGATTCCCAAAAAGAATAGGCATATTAGAAACACCAATTTACACCAAAACAAAAAAATTGGAAAGAAACACTTGACTCTCACATTATGGTATACTCTATAGTGAAATTGAGCTCAGAAATACACATATATGTGAGGTGAAACCAATGTTAAGAATAGGAGACTTTTCAAAACTGTCAAGGATCAGCATCCGTATGCTGCGGCACTATGATGAATGTGGACTGCTGAAGCCCCAGATGGTAGATTCCCTAACAGGATACCGCTATTATACTGAAACACAGCTTCTGCGAGTAGGACGGATACAAACATTAAGAAATATGGGATTTGGTCAGTCAGTGATTGGAGAAATAATCGACAACTATGCAGATGCAGAGGAATTGGAGCACTTTCTTGTTAGGAGAAGGAACGAGATGGAGGAACAGTATAAAGAAATGCAGCGAAAGATACAACTTATTGACAGTACAATCAAATGGCTAAGAAAGGATGGCAGTATTATGGGATATGATGTTAATTTAAAAATGCTTCCAGAGCGTTATGTAGCAAGTGTAAGAATGATAATTCCAAGTTATGAGGAGGAGCATATTTTGTGGAAGACTCTAATGGAGGAAACTGCGGGAATGAATATGCGGGACGGAAACCCCTGTTATACTATGGCGGTCTTTTATGATAAAGAGTATAAGGAACATGATGTAGATGTAGAAGTACAGAAATCCGTTGCAGGAACCTATCAGGACACCGAACACGTAAAATTCAAGACAGAACCTTCGGTGCAAATAGCCAGCGCAACTTATAAAGGAAGCTATGAACAGATCAGTCAGGTAAATAGTGCAGTTGCAGAATGGATTGCAGAAAATGGGTATGAATTAGATGGACTATCATTCAATATTTATCACGTAAGCCCACATGAAACACAAAATCCAGAGGAATATGTGACAGAGGTATGTTATCCAGTAAAAAGAAAGTAATCTATAACATTGTGAAAAGTGTATAAGTTTATGTAAAGACAATTTGTGTAATCATTTTCGAGAAAGGTTCGCACAAAGAGCTGCCTATAGTCCTCCGTCACCCCGCTCCCGCTTAGTGAAAAACG
>CAMWWW010000232.1 GCA_947178015.1 uncultured Clostridia bacterium | reverse complement strand
ACTAAGCGAGAGCGGGGTGACGGAGGACTATAGGCGATTCTCTGCGCGGACCCTTCTCGAAAATGATTCTGCATCCATCTCTTTGTTTCCCAGATAAAGTATAGTTTATCCAAAAAGTTATAAACATATAAAAAAAGAGAAACGCAAGGTTTTATCCCTTTCGTTTCTCCACATTGTTATTTTGGCGGCCGCAGTGAGCCTCGTTTTACTGTTATTGTCAACTGTTCTATTTCTTTATAAACCTTATCTATCTCAGCTTGTATCTTATCACAGTCTATGCCATCCGCGGCAAATTCCTCCATGATCTCCTTCACAACCTCAGCATATTTATTTTTATGCTCAACATTGCGCTTCTTCCACTGAATTCCTTTAAAGGCTTCTGCGACTTCTCTGTCCAAAGACAGCTTTCCTTGAAGCATCAACACCGCGAGGATTGGATAGCCCGGATAACCGCTCCAATAGGACGAGTTATCATTGGAAGTGTAAACCTCGTCCTTCCATGTGATTACATATGTTTTTGATAAATCAGAGGAGACAACCTCTGCCTTTCCCTCCATCATAGTGACGCGATCATCCACAATCGCTCCGTATGCCTCATGAATCTTCTCAATCGGCGGCATTTTTATACTCATATTCAGCCTCCACGTTCTATGCTTTTTGACTTAACAACTTCTCTATTGACGCAAGCTTTACGCAGAGCACAAACATTTTTGTAGCCTCCTCCATCTCTTCCGGTGTTGGGAAGGTAGGAGCGATGCGAATATTGGAATCCTTGGGGTCCTTTCCATATGGATAGGTTGCACCCGCGCCAGTCAGAATCAGACCAAGCTCTTTACATCTTGCTACGATAGCCTTCGCGCAGCCCGGCATCGCATCAAAGGAGATAAAGTATCCTCCTCTCGGTTTTGTCCAGCTTCCAATCTCAAGCCCTGTAAGCTCCTTTTCTAAAATGGTGAGCACAGCTTCAAATTTCGGTCGGAGAAGATCGGCATGCTTCTTCATATGTGCGTTCAGCCCGTCAATATCCTTAAAAAATCGCACATGGCGCAGTTGGTTTATCTTATCATGCCCTATAATCTGCGTTGTCATAAAC
The DNA here is from genome assembly GCA_947178015.1 of uncultured Clostridia bacterium. Taxonomy (GTDB): domain Bacteria; phylum Bacillota; class Clostridia; order Lachnospirales; family Lachnospiraceae; genus RGIG8607. The sequence goes on along the minus strand of CAMWWW010000232.1, from coordinate 3,074 downwards.
TGCTTGATATACTCCATATTTTCCAGAGAGGTCGCAATCGCTGATACGCCCGAACCCGGAAAGCTTACCTTCGAAGTAGAGCCAAAGACATACACCATATTTGGATTGCCAGCCTTCTCACATTCTTCCAAGATATTTAAAATTTTATCCTGAATATCATCAAAAATATGATGAATACAATATGCATTATCCCAAAAAATACGGAAGTCCTCTGCCTTAGGTTTCAGGTTTGCAAAGCGCCTTACCACCTCGTCAGAATATGTGATACCGGTAGGGTTCGAGTACTTTGGCACACACCAGATACCTTTCACGGCTTCGTCGTTGTTCACATATTCCTCCACCATATCCATATCCGGCCCATCCTCTCCCAGAGGAATGTTGATCATTTCTATTCCAAATAGTTCTGTAATCTTAAAATGCCTGTCATAGCCCGGAACCGGACATAAAAATTTTACCTTATCCAGCTTACACCATGGAGTAGAGCCATTGACACCCATAACCATGGAACGGATCACTGTGTCATACATAATATTTAAGCTGGAATTGCCGCACACAATCACATTGTCCTTCTTTACCTCAAGCATATTTGCCATCAGCCGCCTGCACTCACCGATTCCATCCCAATCCCCATAATTTCTGGTATCATTCCCCAGAAGGGTATTCATATCCGACTCACAGTTGATCACATTGAGCATTGGCATCGATATAGCAAGCTGAGAAGCCCCCGGCTTACCCCTTGCCATATTAAGAGAAAGCCCCTTCGCTTCTTCTGTTTTAAACTGTTCTTCTAACTCTGCTTTTAAGGTTAAAAGTTCCTCTTGGCTCATTGCCAAAAATGATTTCATAATGCCTTTCTCCTCTCATATGATTTTACCGCTCCCCATTATACCACATCTCTTGGCGTTAATACAGTCTTTTTTCCCAACATGAAAAAACAACCTGCCATGCAGTCTTACATCACATCCATATTGAAAAGATTGCAAAGCTCCATTCAATCTCTATTCTTAATAATTGGTTAGTTATAATGCCAAATTTCTATTTTTTACTCAATGCTTTTAAGCATAGAATTGCTTGTCACTACACCAGAAGAAAGATAACTAAAAGGATTCTTTATAATAATGGCCTACTCTATCAGCGGCGAGCATCGCGTCACATACCATCTCAGGTGTGATGGCAAAAGGCATATTATGAGCAGTATCTCCCTCTGCACAAGCAAGCTTTGCTGCCTCCATCAGCTTTGTTTTATCAATCTCTTTTACACCAAGCTCTTCTAATGTAACCGGCAAGCCCACTGTAATGCAGAAATCCATCACCTCTTCCAATTCCTCAACAGAAGCATTTTCCAGCATTAGCTGTGTGATTACGCCAAAGGAAACCTTTTCCCCATGGTATTTTTCATGTGTTTCTTCTATACAGGTCAAACCATTGTGTACTGCATGAGCTGCCGCAATGCCGCCACTCTCAAAGCCAATGCCAGAAAGATAGGTATTTGCCTCAATAATATTCTCCACAGCAGCCGTGCAGGCACCTGCCTCCAAAGCCAGCTTTGCTTTTGGTCCATCTGCAATCAAGGTTTTATAACAAAGCTCCGAAAGCGCCATCGCTGTCTTGGAAACTTTGCCGCCCATGCAGCTCGTCGTATCTGAACGCATACATGCTCTTGTCTCAAAATAAGTGGCCAAAGCATCTCCCATACCAGAAACGATCAAACGAATAGGAGCAGCAGCCACAATATCATAATCTAAAAGAACAATATCTGGATTGCTTGGCAGCCAGAGATACTCGTCAAATTGTCCTTCTTCTGTGTATAATACGCTTAATGCAGAACAGGGGGCATCTGTAGAGGCTGCTGTCGGCACACAGACTGCTGCCACATTTGCATAATAAGCAACTGCTTTCGCCGTGTCAAGAATCTTACCACCGCCAATTCCCACCACCATATCACAGTTCTCTGCAGCAAGAACCTTGCCAATGCGATCGATTTCTTGTCTGGAACATTCTCCATTAAAAATTTCCCATACAATGCTTGTATCTGTGTCAGAAATCGCTGTGTTAAGTTTCTCCTCCACACGTCCTTTTCCACTTTTGCTGACCAGCACTAACATCTTTTTTCCCAGTTTTGCTGTATATTTTGTCAGCTCACTAAGAGCACCTTTCCCCTGAATATAACGGCTGGGTGAACCAATAATTCTTACCATAATATCATCCTCCTTTAAAATATTATAATCCTTTCCATTAACAATCTTTTACAGATTTCAGTATATCATTCACGAAAAACCTTGTCAATGTATGATAGAGCTTACCTTAAACTATGGATTTTAAAAAATATATGAGATATAATAATTCCGAAATCATAATGCAAATAGAAGGGAGCAGGTAATATGAAAATAGCAGTTACTTATAAGGATGGAGAAATTTTTCAGCATTTTGGTCATACGGAGCAGTTTAAGTTTTATGACATCGAAAATGGAAAGATTGTAAAAGAAGAGATTGTTGATACAAATGGACAGGGACATGGTGCTTTATCTGGTTTTCTTCACACCGCTGGTATTGACGCAGTTATCTGTGGAGGAATCGGCGGAGGCGCACAGGCAGCATTGGCGGAGGCAGGTATCCAACTATTTGGAGGCGTTTCTGGCAGTGCCGATCAGGCTATAAATGCCTATCTGGAAGGAACACTTGGATACAATCCTAATGTACGCTGTGATCATCATAATGAAGAACATTCCTGTGGAGAGCATCACTGCGGAGAAAACAACCATTCCTGTTCTGGCAATGGCGGAAACTGCAAATAATCTTTCAAATATATAAAAAGATTAAAACAGCTTTGACTATATCAACACCACTTTACAACTTTTTCATTTATCTATTTATTTCAAACACAACTGTTTCAAGGCTTTCATACGGATTCTTGATTTTATGCGAGTTTCGATGATTTGCACCAAATTGACATAAAATATCCGTCTCTATCTGGTTCTGGTACACTTTCTCTCGCCATACGAAAAAGTTTTGAAAACAGTATAGGATAGATTTATGTAAAAGAAATTATTAGAATCATTTTTGAGAAAGGTCCG
>CAMWWW010000231.1 GCA_947178015.1 uncultured Clostridia bacterium | reverse complement strand
GGTGACGGAGGAAATAGCAGGGCTGGCTATGCGGACCTTTCTCGAAAATGATTATGAAGAAGCCCCTACAAAAACATATAGATTTTTCGAAACTAATAGGGAGAATCTTTTTTTCAATACTATAAACTGGCTCTATCTACTTTTTCCTGAATAAATAAACTGCTTTATCTCTTTTATATGAAGCAATGTATAACACAATCCTATCATTCCAACGCGACAGATAAGGAAAATCAGTGGCGATACCAAAGATGTTGACAAAAAATGAACCATTGCTTCTGTCAAGGCGAGAGACAACAACAGCTTAAGCGTGGGAAGCACAATAAAGGTATAGGCGGAGAAAGAAAAATCGACTCTCCTTTTTACAGAATATAGATGCATTGCTGAAATGGCAAGCTGGCTGAGCAGCATCCCCCACAGATAACCTAATATTCCTGTCTGCGGTACGACATAAAATACAAATAAAATTCTTACTGCCAATGAAAGCATATTGTGAAGAAATGTAATTCCTGTTTTCTCCAAACCATTTAATATGCTTCCCGCAGTTGTAGTAATATACAAAAATGGACAGAGCCATGCAAGGATGCTGATGTAAAGACCCGCCGTCTGGTTATGAAAGACAAGCTCTCCCATCTCCTCCCCGCAAAAGGCAAAGATTCCAGTAAATAATATTCCTATCATCAGGCTAAAACGAATTGCAAGCCCTGACACCTGTCTTACTTTAAGCTGATCTCCCAGCGCCTGCGCTTGTGCTATCGCTGGCAGAAGCATAACGGCGATGGAATTTGTGAGTGCGGAGGGAAATAAAATAAATGGCATTGCCATTCCAGTAAGAATACCATAAACCTCCAACGCTTCCCCTGTGCCAAGTCCAAAAAGCCGGAGGGAGGTGGGGATGCACACCGCCTCTATGCTCTGTAACAGGCTTAAACACAATCTGTTCGCAGATAGGGGAACAGAAAGAAAAAGGATTCTTTTTAGTTGTAGATAAAAGGATGGCGCCCTTTTTGCATCTTCTAAAACTGTGCCTCTTTCATGCAGGCTCAGGGCGAGCAGACAGTATAATACAGAAGCAGCCTCGCCAAGCAGTAATCCATACACTGCAAGTACAGGTGTGACGGGCTGATTGCTTTCGAGCGCTATCATAACAAATAAATAGACAGAGCACACGCGCACTAGCTGCTCTGCAAGCTGGGAAAATGCTGGAACCGATGCTTTCTGGATGCCGTAATAATACCCGTTGATGCTGCTGTGCACCGCTCCTATAGGCAAAGAAAGCGCCATAATCTGAAGCAGAAGGACACAGCGCTTCTCTCTTAGGAAATGAACGGCGATTGGTTCTGCATTAAAGTAGATCCACGCGCCGAGCAAAGCGGAAAGTGATACCGATAAAAATAGACCAGCAAAAAGAGTGCGTCTCATCCCCTTTTTGGAATGGCTGGAATATTCATATGCAGTATAACGGGAAACAGCCGTCTGGACGGAGGCGGTACAGACCGCATTGCACAGTCCATACACAGGAAAAATCAACTGATAGATTCCCATACCCTCCGCACCAATCTGATTTGACAGAAAGATTCTATAGAAAAAACCAAGAATACGGCTTAAGAAACCGGCAGCCGTCAAAAGCAGCGTGCCATGAATAACAGGATGTAGACGGGAATTGCTCATAAAGCACCTCAAACCATAGATTATTACAATATATGGAAGGTGACATTGATATATGAGAAAAAAGGCTTACTCGCTTCCCGCCTTGAAATTGTAGATTGGCTTTAGCACCGTTTGTATTTCTGCTGTATCGCCAATATTTTCCACAATGTCCTTGATTCCTTTATAGGCCATCGGACATTCATCCAATGTCCCAGAATTGACAGAAGTGGTATAGATTCCATTCATCTGTTTTTTAAATTCTGATACCGTAAAGGACTGTTTTGCATCTGATCGACTCATAAGCCTGCCCGCACCATGTGGGGCAGACTGATTCCAATCCTCATTTCCTTTACCGACGCACAGAAGCGAACCATCGCGCATATTGATGGGTATCAACAGACGTTCTCCTTTTTTTGCTGATACGGCACCTTTTCTCACTATCATAGCATCCGTATCAATATAATTATGAACGGTTGTAAATTGATCTACTATATGCAGCTTCATGCCCTTTACAATCTCATGTATCATCGCCTGTCTATTAAGCATAGCATAGTGCTGCACAATCTTCATATCATGAATATAGTTTGAAAACAGCTCCCCGGAAACATAGGCAAGAGGCTTTGGAATATCGGTCTTCTTTGCTCTTTTTAACGCCCGAATACTCTTTTTTATTTCTTTTTTCTTTCCCAAGCCCTGCTCCAAAGCTGCAAGTTCCTCCTTCGAAGGACGGTTCAGTGCGCGAAAGCCCTCCTCCTGATAGTATTCCGCCACCTCAAGTCCCAAGTAACGACTGCCGGAATGAATGACAAGATACAGATTGCCCTCTTCATCCTGATCTACCTCAATAAAATGATTTCCACCTCCCAGTGTGCCAAGACTTTTCTCCGCCTTGTCAAACATAACATACATCCTACAGCGCAGTTCTTCCAGTGAAAGCTCGTCGGCATATTTATGCGCCTTCTCACGGATATGAAACCCGGATGGAATCTTTTCATAGATCAGCTTATCCAGCTTTTGCAGCTCAATACGCTTTTCCCTAAGCCTGACAACCTCCATACCACAGCCAATATCCACACCGACAAAATTCGGAACCACCTTATCTGTGATCGTCATTGTCAGTCCCACGGTACAACCAACGCCCGCATGTACATCTGGCATCAGCCTGATCTTGCTCCCGCTCACAAACTCTTGGTCCAAAATCTTCTGAATCTGTGACACGGATGCATGATCCACGACATCCGTAAAAATCTTTGCCTCGTTATACTTTCCTTTTACTTCTAACATATTTTTATCCTTTATTACTCTTCCTCGTATTTCGCCAAATACTGCTCCAGCTCCTTGTATTTTCCTGCGAGAAATACATTGCGCTCCTGAACCTCCTTGATCGCCTTGCGGATCGCTTCATTTTCTTTTGTGAGCGCCTCTATGCCCGTATGATTGATTTCAATGCGCTCCGCCTCTGTCTTTGCATTTTCAAGTCTTTTTGACAGCTCAAAAAAATATTCCCTAAGCTTTGTATTTTCGTGCTGCAAGGCTTCCTTGTCAACGTTATTCTCCTCCGCTTTCTCCGATTCCTTCTTCGCCGCCTTAATCTGATCTCCCAGCTCCTTAATACGGCCCTTCAATTCCTTATTTTCTCTTTCAAGAGCTTCTTTCTCCCGGATAATACGAAGCAGCTTTCCTTGTATATCTCCCATCATCTTACAAAAGTCGTTGACTGCATCATAATCGCTTTTTTCAACTTCCTTCTTTTCTATCTCTCCCATTTTCTCTTTCCCTCCTTATTTATGTCTTACTTTTTCTTTCCTCTAATTCTCACTTGATGCTCCATCTGCTTAAGTCTAACCTTATTTCGCAGATTTTCATCCTCCAGCACGTCTACCTTATGCTCCAATTCAAGAATCACCGTTCTCAAACTGTCCACCATATCTAGCAACTCTCCACCCTCCTCTACCTTAGTAAGCCTATCCTGAAAGGTGTGAAATTCTGCCTTAATCCCTTCCACATCATCCTTCAAGCCTCTGCTGCTGTCTGCCTTTGTGACGGCATCTTTCATCTTCTGCCGCAGCTCCCGGATCGTATTTTTATACTGTTGTTCTCTGGCTGTGTATACGTCCCCATAGGTTTCTTTCTTGTGAAATCCTTCCAGATTCATCCCCACACCAAGATACTCCGCAATCTCCATCACAATCTTCTCAAATACTTTATCAGGATTTTTCAGAGTACTGTATACCGGAAACATATATTCAGCCTCCCCATACACAAATTTTCTCATAAGAGGAAATCTTTTTAGATAATCATAAATTTCATTTGTGTAAAGCTCCTCGACAGCCTCCTCCTTTGAATACATCTGGCAGCTTCCGATCCCTATTCCCCTAAAATACCAGATTACTAACGCCACCGCCGTCTCTATCATAATATTACTTGTCGTGACATCCCGCACGGGAATTCCTGACTCAAAACCTGTCATGCTGGTAAAATACATCGCATTATCCAAAAAATTAAGCGCCAGCTTTGGATGATCCGAATC
>CAMWWW010000230.1 GCA_947178015.1 uncultured Clostridia bacterium | reverse complement strand
GATTAAGAATGGTCTGAGAAATCCGATTTTGTGGGCAGGGCTGATTTTTATTTTCATTGAGCTTTTTCAAATTTTATCTCCGTATCTGTCGCTTCATTATTTTTCTGAGGCGGAATATGCAGAGCTTGAGGAGGTTGCGATGGAGCATTTGGGGGATGCCAGTGTGTTGGATGGGTATATTCCGATGACAGAGGAAGAACAACAGGAGGAGATTTATCGGCAGATCCATCGGATCTTTGTTGAGGAAGGGTACTTGGAGGAAGAGGCGGAGGAGATGGTAGAGACCATCAGGGAAAAGAATTTGTGTGACAGGGATCTGGAAGATTACCTGATCAAGAACGATCCGTTTTATGATCCTTATCATGGTATTTCGTATTATTTTGGACTGGATATTCGGAAGGGCACGAGGGAGGAAGTAAATGCATATATTCAGCAGAAGCTTGCAAAGCATCCATTCTCATGGTATTTTGCTAGGAAATTTGCAGATTTTTCCGGCTTGTTTCTAGGATTTTTCTCGGCAGTTTTACTTGCCTTTTTGTATATTAGGGATACCAAGAGGGATATGTATGAGCTTTTGCATACAAAGCCGGTAAAAGCGGCGGAATATATTGGGGGAAAGATTCTGGGAGGATTTTTGACGCTTTTCTTTGTCCTTGTCATTCTTATGGCGGTGTTTGAGGTGTTGTGTATACTAGCAGGAAAAAAAGCAGGGCTTGCGGTAGAGCTTTTGGATATTCCAGTGGCAGCGTTTTTGTATGTGGTTCCCAATATGCTTTTTATTGTCTGTGTGTATACCATTATCGCAGTGGTTTTTAAAACTCCACTTCCGGGTGTGCCGCTCTTGTTTTTGCATATAATATATTCCAATATGGGCAGCATTGGGCCGGACGGAAAATATGGATATTATGGAAAGCCGCTTTCCATCATGGTTCGGTTTCCGGGTGAGCTTTTGGATGTCGCGCCTCCGCCCATGGCGCTTCTAAATCAGTTCTTTGTAATTATGATGTCAGCGGTGTTTGTTATCTTTTCTATTATACTGTGGCAGAGGAGGCGGATATATTGAATGATTTGATTAGACAGCTCTATTTTGAGAGGAAAATTAGCCTGCCACCATTTAAAATAATCTGTTCCATATGTTTTATTATACTTTTGGGGCTGGTGCGCGGCATTAGCCGCACAGGGGAGATTGGAGTGGTGCAGGATACCTCTATGCCAATATTGGCAATCGTGTTTTGTTCCGATCTGTATGAGATGGAATACAGCGGAAGGAGGTGGGAGGTGTTCTGCCTGTACCCGTTAAAAGAGAGAGTGGGCGTTGTATATAAAAGGTTGGGTATACAGCTTGTATATCTGTGGATGTTGTCAATAGCTGGATATGCCTGTTTTCTTTGGCAACATACGGTCAGCATAGAGGGAATTTCGGACGGCGCTTTATTTGTGCAGTCTATGGCAGCGGTAGCCATATCGATCGCTTTTTTTGGTGCATTGTCTATGTTGGCTGCGACCGTTTGGAAAAATAGTTGGTGCGGCATAGGAGTTTCCTTTGTAGTATGGCTGCTTTTAAATTCCAAAAAGGGAGAGGCAGTGCTGGGAGATTGGAATCTATTTGCCTTCTCTTTTCGAAAGATAGAGATGGTAGAAAAGATGGGCTGGGTATACGGAAAGGGTGTGGCAGTACTTTTCTTTGTCGGTATGCTTGCAGCGCTGCCATATTGGATAAAAAAGAGATAAGAGAAAGAGAGGATGTTGGCATATGAAGGTTGCGCTTAAGGACGTATCCGTAGAATATAAAAATGGCGTGCAGGCTGTGAAGCATGTGAATCTGGAATTTGGGGAGGGGATTTATGGGCTGCTGGGTGAAAACGGCGCAGGAAAGACGACGCTGATGCGTGTACTCACCACACTGATCAAGCCATCTGGCGGTGAGGTGAGCATGAATAACATTTGTTATAAGGAGAAGAACTATGAGCTGCTGCAAAAGAAAATCGGATATCTGCCGCAGGAGCTAAATCTATATCCAAATTTAAGTGTGAGAGAATGTCTGGAATATATGGGAGGGCTTTGTGACATTCCCAGAGAGGAATGTAGAAAGCGGATCGATGAGTACCTTGCGAGAACCAGCCTTGCCGAGCATCAGAAAAAGAAACTGCGCCAGCTTTCAGGCGGAATGAAACGGCGGGTGGGCTTAATCCAAGCACTGCTTCATGAGCCGGAGTTTTTGATTGTGGATGAGCCTACTACGGGGCTTGATCCAGAGGAGCGGATTCGGATACGAAATCTGCTGGTAGACTTCTCAAAGAATCGAATGGTGTTGTTTTCTACCCATGTGGTGGAGGACCTTGCGGCAACCTGCAGCAGCCTTGCCATTATGAAAAAAGGAAGCTTTTTATACAATGGTACAGTAAAAGAATTGATGAAGAAGGCAGAAGGACATGTGTGGGTAGGAATTGTAAAAGATGAGCAGGAGGCGAGGGAGCTAGAAAAACACTACCATATCTCGACAAAACTATATGTGGAGGAGGGGTTGAAAGTTCGCATTATCAGTGCAGATAAGCCCATGCTTGCGTGCAAGACGGCGGAGGCAACCTTGGAGGACGCCTATATGGTGGTCAGCATTGATTAAGTTCTCTATTTGTGATATGCTTGCATAAGAAGACTTTATACTATAACAAGAAAGCCAAAAACGACAGAAAAGAGGATAACTATGCAGGCGTCACAAAATCACACACAAACAAAGCAAAATTCCCACATAAAGGATATGACGGCGGGAAATCCCTATTCCCTAATGCTCGGCTTTGCTCTGCCAGTATTTTTTAGTCAGGTATTTCAGCAGCTATACAATACAGCAGACGCATGGATTGTGGGAAAATTTTTGGGAACGAACGCGCTGGCCGCCGTCACCTCATCAGGAACACTTATTTTTCTTATGATTAGCTTTTTTATGGGAATCGCGATGGGCGGAGGCGTGGTGATCTCTCGCTACTTTGGAGCAGGAGATAAGGAACAAGTATCCCGCGCCATTCATACAGTACTTGCATTTGGCATAGTGAGCGGGCTGATTCTCACAGTGATCGGCGTCGTCTGCACGCCAATCTTTCTTGTGTGGATGCAGACCGATCCAGAGGTAATGCCGGAGGCAGTGGAATATTTTCGTTATTACTTCCTCGGCGCCCTCGCGATGGTAATGTACAATATCTGCCGCAGCGTGATGAACGCACTGGGCGACAGCAGAAGACCCCTGTACTATCTCATTTTTTCCTCTGTGCTCAATGTAGTGCTGGATCTTCTATTTATCGCAGTTTTTCATCAGGGAGTCTGGGCCGCTGCCACAGCGACGGTGATATCGCAGGCGGCGAGCGTGGTGCTCTGCATGATGCATCTTCTGCGAAAGGGAAATATCTTTACAGTTGAATGGAAAAAAATCCGTTTTCACAAAGCCATGTTGTCGGAGATTATTCGCTATGGCTTTCCTTCTGGTGTACAAAATTCTGTGATTGGCTTTGCCAATGTCATTGTACAATCCCAGATTAATTCCTTTGGAAAACTTGCCATGGCTGCCTATGGCACCCATGCGAAAATTGAGGGCTTTGCATTTCTGCCCATCACCAGTTTTAATATGGCAAGCACCACCTTTATTAGTCAAAATCTGGGAGCAAAGCAGTACGATCGCGCGAAAAAAGGAGCGCGCTTTAGTATTCTTGCAGCAGTGATTCTCGCGGAGGTGACGGGAGTGTTATACTATATCTTTGCGGGACAGATGATTGGCTTATTTGATCAGACACCCGGCGTGATCGCACTTGGGATCAAGCAGGCACGCACCGTTGCACTCTTTTACTTCCTTCTTGCGTTTTCGCACTCAATCGCAGCAGTCTGCCGCGGTGCAGGAAAGGCATTTGTTCCTATGTGCATCATGCTTTCCGTGTGGTGTGTAGCGAGAATTGCCTATATAATGCTGGTGATGAATCTAACAGGAGAGATTGGACATATATACTGGGCATATCCCATCACATGGGGAATTAGTTCGGTGATCTATCTAATTTACTATTTAAAATCAGATTGGGTACATGGATTTGAGAAAAAGAAGTCCTAAATTGGACAAAACTGGCATAATCATTTTCGAGAAAGGTCCGCATAGTCAGCCCTGCTATTTCCTCCGTCACCCCGCTCCCGCTTAGTGAAAAACGTAACGGA
>CAMWWW010000229.1 GCA_947178015.1 uncultured Clostridia bacterium | reverse complement strand
CTGCTCATGAGTCGCGTGGGCTCGGATATTTGTATAAGAGACTGTAAGTACCCATGACAGATTTGCGATGATGGCTTACGGGGAGTGGTAGATATGAATGGTCAGTTTATTCAAGGTGTTGAGATTGATTGGGAGCGAGTGGAAGGGGACAGTTATTTGAGAGATATCGAAGCACTTCATGGATGTGAGGAGCTTCGGTTTACAAGACCGATTACTTTTTTTGTCGGGGAGAACGGGAGTGGAAAATCAACGTTGTTGGAGGCGATTGCCGTAGCCTATGGGTTTAACCCAGAGGGAGGCACGAAAAATTATAAATTCTCCACTTACGATTCTCACTCCGAGTTATGTGGCGCTATAAGGTTGCGAAAGGGATATAAAAAAGCTTCGTGGGGATATTTTCTCAGGGCGGAAAGTTTTTATAATGTTGCGACACAAGAAAGGAAATATTCAGATGCGACGCATCCGTCGATGGGCTATCATGAACACTCACATGGAGAGAGCTTTCTTATGTTGGCGCAGAGTCAATTAAGACAGGATGGATTGTATATTTTTGATGAGCCGGAGGCGGCGTTATCTCCGCAGAGGCAGTTGACCTTGCTTATGGAAGTGTATGAGTGTGCCAAGTATGGTTCTCAGTTTTTAATAGCCACACATTCTCCTATTTTATTGGGAATACCAGATGCGGAGATCTTGACGTTTGACAGAGGCAGCATCCATTCTTGTGCATATGAAGAGACGGAGAGTTATCAGGTGACGGAGATGTTTATCAACAACAGAGAGCAGCTATTGAGCAGACTGATAGGAGAAGAGAAATAGGTTTTTTGTTCAAATAGGAAGGAGAAAAGGAAGATAAGAATATGAAGATAAAAAAAGAATTGATAAAAGGTATCAGTGTCCTTTTTATGGTTGTTATGGTTCTTGTGGGCTGTCAGAAAGCAGCTGACAATACCACACAGCGTGTAGAAAGCCCAGAGACAGGACTGGTATTCCAGATTTCTAAGGATTATTTGGATCAAGGTACCATTGCGATAGAAGGGCCTTATGAGGATTATAATGGAAATGATCTTATCAGTGTTGTCTGGTACTATACACCTGTTACAGATAAGTTGTTTGAGGAGGCTGAGGGATTATCCTCGGAAAATTTCACAGTTGAAGTGATGGAGAAGTTATATGAGCAGTTGATGATTCACAGCAAATATCTTATGAACATTACTCTTATTGAGGAGTCAAAATATAAGAAGGAGATTGAGAAGGGAACGGAGCTAGAGGAGCTTGCATATGGGGATAATCCTGAAGTGTTGGGAACAAACGAGGGATATGTGTATCTTCTTTCTATTCAGGAAAATGATACGTCTGGAATGGAGAAAGAAGAAAAGGAGTTGTATGAGGAATGTTCGGCTCATATGCAGTCCGTAAAAGATACACTTACTTTTATGAAGAAAACAGCCGCTGCAAAGTTTCCTAGTAAGATGCCTACTTTTACAGCAAAGGATCTGGCTGGAAATACAATTACAGATAGTATTTTTAGCGAAAAGGATCTAACGGTTGTGAATATCTGGGGCACCTTCTGCAATCCCTGTGTGGAGGAAATGCCGGAGCTTGGTGCATGGGCAAAGGAGATGCCGGAGAATGTGCAGATGGTTGGGCTGATTGTGGACATCAACGGGGACGAGGACACAGAGCATCAGGAGCTTGCTGTTACCATCACGGAAAGAGCCGGAGCAGAATTTACACAGATCATTGCGAATGAGGATTTTAATGATATTATGAGATGGGTGACAGGAGTTCCCACCACGCTTTTTATAGATAAAGAAGGAAATATCGTTGGTGATCCAATTGTGGGCGCAAATGTAAAGGGCTATAAAGATTTTGTGGAGGACTATATCAGTGGAAATTAAGAAGAAAAGGGCTGTTAGAATATTGGTGATAATAGCCTCTTGTGCATGCATTGTATATGGAGCCGCCAGAGGAGAAGTTCAGATTGTGCTGAACAAAGCCGTCAATATCTGTCTGGAATGTATTGGATTGGGGTGAGGGCTTAAGAGTGAAAAATATATTTTTCACACGGCAATTTGTGTCTGCGCGCTGCTTGCCACAAAATTGCTTTATGCACAAAAAGCAGCGCAGAAATGAGGGTTAAAATGCAAAATTATGTAAAGAGAAAACTAATACAAGTGATTGCATTTGGCTTTTCTAATATGCACCTGTTAAATTTTAATGGAGGAAAAATTTATAAAGGAAAGTGGAAACAATTCTGCAATCCGGGGCTGAATTGTTATTCCTGTCCGGCTGCCAGCTTTGCCTGCCCGATTGGAGCACTTCAGTCTGTAAATGGTTCTATGAAATTTAATTTTAGCTTTTATGTGGTTGGCGTTCTTTTGGCGTTTGGCGTAATTCTTGGAAGGGCAGTCTGCGGTTGGCTCTGCCCTTTTGGACTGATACAAGAATTTATACATAAAATTCCTTCTCCAAAACGAAAGCTAAAAAAAGGATTTTTATATATAAAATATGTTGTGCTGATTCTTTTTGTTTTCGTACTTCCAATAACAGCCACCAATTATATGGGAATGGGAAAGCCAGCATTTTGTCAATATATCTGCCCAGCCGGCACTTTGGAGGGCGGAATTCCGCTGCTTGGCACACATGCAGAGTTAAGACAGACGATAGGAGCCCTTTTTTCTCTGAAAATGGCAATACTTATTTTAACGATAATCGGCTGTGTAATAGTATATCGCTTTTTTTGCAAGACGATATGTCCTCTTGGCGCGATCTATGGCCTGATGAATAAAATCAGCATATACCATTTAGAAATTGATAAGCACAAATGTGTAAATTGCGGAAAATGTAAGCAGGCGTGCAAGATGGAGGTAGATCCAGTAAAAACACCAGATTCTGCCGAGTGTATCCGGTGCGGGGCATGTGTAAGCGCCTGCCCAAAGGAAGCTATTTATATGGGATTTTGTAAGAAAAAGGAAACGAATTACAATACATCCGTCGTGTCAAACGACGATTGAAGAAAAAGACAAGCGCGCAGATAATGCGCGCTTGTAGCATAAACAATTATACGCGCCAATAGAAACCGTCTTTCCTGCTAAGAAGATTTTCCGAAATCATATCTCGGCGAAGCGTACAGAAATCATCAAAAAAATCTGCGATAATAATATTCACCTCTCGTTCTGTATATTGTCTATTATACTCAAATGCCTGAACAATGGTCTCAAGAATAACTCTTTCTTTTTTTCTTTGCGCAGGAATCGATTTTAACTTTCCATATTCAAAAAAAGAATCAATAATGCGCTTGCGGTATTTGGCCTCTCTCTCTTCCTGCAACGCAGCATCGTCTGGTTTTTCTTTTATTAGTTTTATAATGCTGGTGTTAAGAATCTCTGTGTTAATAGAGTACATGGTATAATATTGTGTCTTATAGGAAGAGACGATTCCTGCCTCCGTCAGCTTTTTTAGATGAAAAGATATGGTGGATGCAGATAAATTAAGTCGCTCTGCCAGACGCTCCACATACATATCTTCTATAGCAAGAGATTTTACAATATGAAGCCGGGATTTATCAGATAAACACTTAAATAATAAAATTGCCTCTGTTTCCTTCATATCTCTTCCCTCCATAATTGCGGAATCGTCTCCCTGATCTCTTGCGCTACATTGAGCTTAATGCTTTCTATATGCATTTTTTTCGCGTCGTTATGCTGTTCCGCTTTCTGGTAAGCCAAGGCCCAGTGAGAGGAGATCTGATTTAACCTGCTAATAAAATCATCACATGCCTTGGAGGAATCATTAGGATATTGGTTGATGGAAACAGAGATAAGAGAGTGGAATATACCATAAATATTTTCCTTAATTTTCTCAAAAACCGCTTCGTCAGCACAATCCTCAGCCTGTAGCCGCTTTTGTTCTTCACGACATACTACTTCTCGCTGCTTAAAAAAATCGAATAGTTCCATTAAAACACTCCTTCCTACAACTATGGCGTAGTTCATAACAATTTTATAATAATAATAACATTAATGTTATTGTGATTATATAATAACATAAATAGAATGTCAATATTATTTTGATAAATATAAAATTAATAATAAAAAACAACTTTGACAATTGTATTGATATACACCAGTTTACAACTTTTTGATAAAGTATAGATTTATGTAAAGGCGATTTGTGTAATCATTTTCGGGAAGGGTCCGCGCAG
>CAMWWW010000228.1 GCA_947178015.1 uncultured Clostridia bacterium | reverse complement strand
ATCAGGCAATGCTTCTGGGAGAAAAGAGTGAGCTTCTCAAAGAGACAAAGGATCGTTATA
Organism: uncultured Clostridia bacterium; assembly: GCA_947178015.1. Lineage (GTDB taxonomy): Bacteria > Bacillota > Clostridia > Lachnospirales > Lachnospiraceae > RGIG8607. The sequence continues at coordinate 4,160 of CAMWWW010000228.1, read as the reverse complement.
GGGACGGCGGCATTTCACATATTTTAGCGATTTCAGGGCTTCATATTGCGGTGCTTGGGATGGGACTTTACCGGGTTCTGCGAAGGGCGGGAGGTTTTCGGGTCTCTGGTATTCTGTCCGGTCTTGCCATCGGTTTGTATGTCATGATGACGGGTTCTGCCGTCTCAGCATGCAGGGCGGGGTGGATGTTTGTCATTCAATTAATGTCTTTGATGGTTAGACGAAGCTATGATATGCTCTCTGCTGCCGCCGCGACTCTTCTGCTTCTCTTATGGCAGAATCCATGGTATCTGTTTCATAGTGGCTGCCAGTTATCCTTTGGCGCGGTATTTGCCATCGGACTGGTATATCCGGTACTGTCCTATGGCTTTGGGGTAAGACGGTCCATAGCTAAGGGATTTGTATCCAGTCTATCGGTCTCTCTCGTGACATTTCCAATTGTATCGTGGAGCTTTTATGAGCTTTCTCCTTATTCCATACTGCTCAATCTAATAGTAATTCCCTGTATGACGCTTGTGATGCTGTCCGGCTTATTAGGAGGGATAGCGGGGCTGTTTTGGCTGGATCTAGGAAGGTTTTTGGTCGCGCTGGGGCAGGATATATTACAACTATATGGATATTTGTGCAAGCTTCTTCGCCTGCTGCCATACAGTCAATATCTGACAGGAAAGCCATCGCTGGCCCTACTTTTGCTCTATTATTGGATTCTTATAAGCATCGTAGCTATCTGCGCCATGGTATTTAGGCAGCGGGAAAAACAGCCGGAGAAAAACAGGGCAAAGCCCGTATGGTCCTATCGGTTGTTTCTTGCAGGAAGCCTTATGCTTCTTCCTATCCTTCTTGGTTTTCGGATTCAAAAGAATCTGTATGTCTGTTTTCTCAATGTCTCGCAGGGGGACGGCATCTTTCTTCAGACAGAGGAGAAGATACGAATTTTAGTGGATGGGGGAAGCTCGGACAAAAGAAACTTATACCACAAAAGTCTGCTGCCCTTTTTCAAATCTCGCGGGGTGAACGCGCTTGATTTTGCAGTGGTGACGCACCCAGACGAGGATCATATCTCAGCATTGAAGGAGCTGATAGAACAAGGAGAAATTTCACTTGGTCAGCTTCTGCTGCCAGAGATCGGTAAGGAGCTTCAGGACGAGGCATATTGCAGTCTAAGAGAGCTTGCTGTGCAAAATGGAATTGCCGTGGGGTATCTGTCACAGGGCGATCGTCTTTGCGCTGGAAATCTAACGATCACCTGCCTATATCCATACAAGGGACTAATCACAGAGGGCAGAAATGGATATTCAACGGTTCTGGAGGTGGAGTACAAAGAATATACCATGCTGCTCACCGGAGATCTCGACGAGGCAGGAGAGGCGTATCTGGTACAACATGTATGGAACAATGAGAAAGAATATACCATACTAAAGGTGGCACATCATGGGTCAAAATATTCAACAACAAAAGCATTTCTCGAAAAAGTAAATGCAGAATATGCCGTAATATCCTGTGGAAAAAAGAATCGATATGGGCATCCGCATAAGGAGGTGCTCCAAAGACTGGAGGAGGCGGGAATAAAAGTGAGGATAACGGCAGAGGAAGGGGCAATACAGGTGTCATCCCATTGACATTCGGCAGGCAAAATTATATAATCTCAGGGAGACTGGTTCGCAAAAGCCGGATATTGATGGCTGTCTGAACTCTAATAGAAAGTTGGTTATTCATGGGAAAAGAATTGTACATAGCAGAAAAACCGAGTGTGGCGCAGGAATTTGCCAAGGCATTAAAGATTTCGGGCAGCCGTCACGACGGGTATATAGAATCAGAAAAAGCGGTAGTGACATGGTGTGTGGGGCATTTGATTACCATGAGCTATCCTGAGAGCTACGATCCAGCACTGAAGCGGTGGAGCCTTGCTGCGCTGCCATTTTTTCCAAAGGAATGGAAGTATGAGGTAATACCGGCGGTGAAAAAGCAGTTTGAGATTGTGAGCGGACTTTTGAACCGAAAGGATGTGGACACGATCTATGTGTGCACAGACTCCGGGCGGGAGGGGGAGTATATCTATCGTCTGGTGGAGCAGATGGCGGGAGTAAAGGATAAAAGAAGGCTTCGGGTATGGATCGATTCCCAGACGGAGGATGAGATCAGAAAGGGAATCCGAACGGCAAAGGATTTAAAGGATTATGATAATTTATCTGCCTCCGCCTATCTTCGAGCGAAGGAAGATTATCTGATGGGAATTAATTTTTCTAGGCTCCTTACCTTAAAATATGGCAATGCAGTCGCTTATTATCTAAAAAAAGACCGTGCCGTGATTTCCGTCGGCAGAGTGATGACCTGCGTGCTTGGCATGATTGTGCGGAGGGAAAGAGAGATAAGAGCCTTTGTAAAAACTCCATTTTATCGCGTTCTTGCCGCATTTGCCCTCGCTGAGGGAGGCTTTGAGGCAGAGTGGCGGGTGACGGAGAAATCAAGGCATTATCAGAAGCCTTACCTTTATAAAGAGAATGGCTTTAAGGAAAAGGAGAAGGCGCAGGAGCTAATTGACTATCTAAATGAAAAGCAGCCTGTGATGGGGGAGCTGCTTTCCATAGAGAGGAAAAAGGAGAATAAATTCCCTCCGCTCCTATACAATCTTGCGGAGCTGCAAAATGATTGTGCAAGGATGTTTAAGATCAGCCCGGACGAGACGCTTAAGCTTGTTCAGGAGCTGTACGAGAAAAAGCTTGTCACCTATCCAAGAACGGACGCCAGAGTGCTATCCACCGCGGTGGCGAAGGAGATTGACAAAAATATAAAAGGATTGTTAAATTATGCGCACGGAAAAGATGCGGCAAAGGAGATCCTGCAAAAGAAGAGCTATCAAGGTATTGAAAAAAGTCGATATGTCAATGATAAACAGATAACCGATCATTATGCGATTATTCCGACGGGGCAGGGACTGGGTGCACTGGGCAGTTTGTCAGGGAACAGCCTGCATGTGTATGAGACGATTGTAAGACGGTTTTTAAGCATATTTTTTCCGCCTGCTGTCTATCAGAAACTTCTTATCCGCGTGGGGATACGGGAAGAGGTATTTTTTGCAAGCTTTAAGGTGCTCTTAGAAGAAGGGTATCTGAAAATAGCGGGGAATTCCTTTGATAAGAAAAATAGCAGAGAGAACGAGAAAGAAAATGGAAAAGAAAAGAAAGAAGATGTTGTGGAGGATGTAAAATGTGATGCGGCGATGCGGGAAGCGCTCTCTAAGTTAAAGAAGGGAGATCGGCTTCCAGTCAAGGAATTAAAAATTAAGGAAGGCGAGACCTCACCGCCCAAGCGCTACAGCTCCGGTTCGATGATACTCGCCATGGAAAATGCGGGGCAGTTAATTGAAGACGAGGAGCTGCGCGCACAGATTAAGGGAAGTGGAATCGGCACCAGCGCGACGAGGGCGGAGATCCTAAAAAAGCTTATAAACAATACGTACATTTCCCTGAATAAAAAAACGCAGGTGATCACGCCGACATTGTTGGGAGAGATGATCTTTGATGTGGTAAATATCTCTATCCGTCCGCTATTAAATCCAGAATTGACGGCAAGCTGGGAAAAGGGACTTACTTATGTGGCAGAGGGAACCATCACGCCGGAGGAATATATGCAGAAGCTGGAGAGCTTTGTGGGAAGCCGAACAAAAGGAGTGATGGGAATTCAAAATCAGGAGACATTAAGAGATTGTTTTGACGCGGCGGCGAAGAATTATAAAATGGATTAAGAAGCAGAAAGGTGGACTTGCATGAGATGGAACAAATATACAATCAATACAACGACTGAGGCGGAGGATCTGATCAGTGATATGTTGATGGAGCTGGGAATAGAGGGTATCGAGATAGAAGATAATGTGCCGCTGTCGCAGGCGGATACACTGGCTATGTTTGTGGATATTCTTCCAGAGCTTCCGCCGGATGAGGGAAAGGCTAAGGTAAATTTCTATCTGGAGCCTGAGATGGAGCAGGTAACACTACTTGAGAAAGTGAAGGAAGAGCTTGAGAATCTCCGCGCCTTTGTGGATGTGGGGGAGGGGACGATCACAGAATCTCAGACGGAGGATAAGGACTGGATCAACAACTGGAAACAGTATTTTTAGCCATTTACTGTGGAGGATATCTTGATTAAGCCTACATGGGAGG
>CAMWWW010000227.1 GCA_947178015.1 uncultured Clostridia bacterium | reverse complement strand
TAAATTGCCGCAAAATTCTTCAGAATCTTCAATCCCACATCTCCACTTTTTTCCGGGTGAAATTGACATGCAAAGATATTGTCCTTCTCAATCGATGCATGGATGGTAACGCCATATTCCGCTGTTGCCTTCACAATAGAAGCATCAAATGCCTTTAAATAATACGAATGTACAAAATATACATAGGGCTCGCTCTCCATTCCCTGAAATAATGCTCCATTCTCAGCAAGCTTCAGTGAATTCCAGCCAATATGCGGAATTTTAAGCCCTGTATCTGGAATCCTCAAAATCTCTCCCTTTAAGATGCCCAATCCCTCCGCCTCTGGGTCCTCATCGCTGCGTTCAAACAAAAGCTGAAGCCCAAGGCAGATGCCGAGAAAAGGGGTACCCTTGGCAACAATTTCACGGATACTGTCCACAAGCTGATAACGATATAATTTTTTCATCGCATCCCCAAAAGCACCCACTCCGGGAAGAATCACCTTATCTGCACGCAAAAGTGTCTCCCTGTCTCTAGTAATGATAGGCGCCTCTCCCAAGCTGGAGAGCGCCTTCTCCACACTTCTCAGATTTCCCGCATCATAATCTATCACCGCTATCATCTATGTATCTCCTTATTGCAGGTAATTTGCACTGTAAAGCTCAACCTCTCTGGTGTAATCATTTGTATTCTCTAATGCACAAATCTGACTCGCCCGCTGCTCATCAATACCAAAATCCGTAGACAGACTGTAAAGCAGCGTCTCCTTTTGTGTATTAAACTGCTCTGTCAGGTTATATGCCTCCGCGTACTCCAAAGAATCGTAATAAATTGTCATTCCTTGAAGCAGAGCGTGAAGTGCCTCCTTCGGCATCCCTAAGCTCCGGTAATTCACATATGCATCATACTGCCTGTCAAGACGCACTACCATGCGAACCTGATCATAAAACATCTGATCCTCTTCCTTGATCTTCACTCCTGCCAGAGCCTCATATGCCTCCTGATATTTTTGATTCACAAAATTTTTATGTGCGGTGTTAAGCGCATAATTATATGCATAAACGCTGGAAAGCATAGTGACGGAAATGGTAAGCACCGCAATGATAGTAACTAAAAACATTACAAATGCAGGCTTTAGCTTTACTCGCTCTTCTGGTTCGCGCGCAGCCGCAAGCTCCGCCTTTTTCGCCTTCTTCTCCTCGCGGATTCTCGCCTGCTCTTCTTTCCGTTTCTGAGCTGCCTCCTTCTTTGTGGCATCCGAAGCCTTTTTCTCTTCTGCTTTTTTCGCCTTCTCCTTTTGCTTTTCTTCCGCCTGTCTCGCCTTTTTCTGTGCTTTCTCTTCCTTTTTTTTCTTCTCTTTCTCCTCTTCCTCTATTGGATCGACAACCTCAACCTTAAAAAAGACATTTTTCAGCTTCTCAGAAAAACTTTCTTCTTTTTTCTTCTCTTTGCTCTTTGCCTTTTTCTCCTTTTTTGCCTTCGCCGGCTTTGTCTCGTCTTTCAGATCATCCGTGGCCTCTCCCTTGATCTCCTGCACAATGGAATCAAGGGAATCCAATAGATCCTTATCATCAGGATTGAGATGATCAAAGGTTCCCTGATCTCCTACCGATCCCTCTTCTGCCGTTTCATTCTCCATTAACTGATCCATCGAGACATCCCGATAAGAATTTGGCTTCATGCCTTCCAAGCCCTCGCGCATCATCTCCTGCACTTGACGCTCAGCCGCCTCCTCCATCTCGGCATCAGACATAAACGATATATTTTTTTCTTCTTTCTCTTTGCTTTCTTCTCCGCCATTTACCTTCGCCAGCAGACTGTCCAAGTATTCCTCTTCTGATAAATTTTCATTCGCCACGTTCTTCACTCCTCACTCACTTCGTCTCCGCCTATTTTAGCATATAATCACGGATTTAACAACTCAGATATTCGTCCTAAAAAGCTAATGCTGCCCTCCTTAACAGAGTACGCCCTCTCTCTCACTTCCAACTGCGGCAATGTTCGATTCACCCTGATAAATGTCGATCTCTGGTTGATAAATGCTATCTTCTCAAAGGGCCAGCGAATCACCGTCGGCGTCTCAAAACCCTCTCCAAGCTCCAAGAGAACAATCTCTCGATTGATCGTTCTTTGAAGCCATCTAGTATATATTTCCCATTGCTTTTGGTATCCCGCCTCATTATATGGCTTGCTCGCAATGACATTCAACCTTCCCTGCTTATGGCAGATCGGACAGACAACACTCTTATCCAAAAGAAACGCTTCCTCAACATCCCAGACACCATGCGATGCCTCCTCACATTGCATGCGAAAAACACTGCCGCAAGGAGACACGATACGGTTCCTATCAAACCCCATATGCTCCAGCACACTATCTGTATTTGTAGTGACAATGAAATAATCCTTATCCTCCGTCAGCCTCTTTATCGTCTGATATGCGTCTTGATATGGCTTGATAGCCGTCCTATCTTCGGCTAGCATACGGCACAATTTTTTTGCATATTCGATGGAATCAGGCGTCGCTCCAACCACTTTCTCATTTACCTGAAGCTCACGCCCTATGCCAATCAAAAGCACTGGACTCTTCCTCAGCTTCTCAACTATTTCCTGACATTCCATTGTACTGTTCTCTCTCCTAATACATTCCTAAAAACAACCGAGCAGAAAACCATTCTTCCCGACTCGCTGCACAAGCCCCGCACCGCTTTTACAGTATCTTCCACTGCGCCGACCAACGCACATAAAATCGAAAAACTGCTGCACCTGTTATCGTGCAACAGTTCTCAGCTTCCTACTTATTTTTACTCTAGTTTCTTAGTATTTTATCCAGTTCCTTCACCAAATTGCCTATCTCTGGCTTTGAAAGTTGAGCGTTCGCCCCTAAGGACTCTCCCTTTCTTCTCATATCATCATTGAGCAGGGATGAGAAAATAATAACTGGAATATCCTTCAGTGCAGCATCATCGCGCACCAGCCTAAGCAGGCGGTGTCCATCCATCTGCGGCATCTCAATATCTGTGATAATACAGTGAACCTTCTGTTCCACAGTCCCCTCTTCCTTATACTCATTCAGCTTATCCCACGCCTCTTTTCCATTGACATTCTTCTGAATATTTGTATAACCTGCTTTCTCCAGACAGTCTGTGATCAGACGCATCAACAGAGCAGAATCCTCCGCGATCATAATCGGCTCCTCATTTCTGCTTCTGCCCTCTAAGTACTCAATATCAGAAACTTTAAGTCCCGTCTCTGGGCTAATATCGGACACAATCTTCTCAAAATCAAGAATTACAACCAGATGATCATTCCACTTTACAATTCCTGTGGCAAGCGCCGCATCCTGACTTCCCACCGTCTTATCAGGCACAATGATATCACTCCACCAAAATCTGTCAATCCCATAGATCTTATGTACACGGAAGGAGACATTCAGCATGTTAAAATTTGTGATAATAAACATATCTCTCTCAGAATCTTCCGAACTTGGAAGCCCCAGCACCTGCGCAAGATTAATTGCAGTGATAATCGTGTCTCTTGGAATAAAAACTCCCTCCACGCAGGGATGAGAATTTGGAATCATCGTGACTGGTTCACTATTGATAATCTCGCGGACCTTCGCCACATTAATTCCATAATAATTCCCACTCACATCAAAGATAAGCAGCTCCAGCTCATTTGTCCCACTTTCCAGCAAAATATTGGTATCCATTTATAATTCCTCCGTCCTTTAGTATCACATGCTACCTGTTTTCAGCACAAAACTTATTTATAGTCATTATAGCATATAGTTTCTAAAAATACAAATAGCTTTCTGCTTGTTTATCAAAAACTGCCCACTATTCTGAGTTGTAATTTATTCTGTACTCCTTTATTCTGACATTGTGATAGAAAGCTCCGGCTTCTCCACCTGCTTCTCCATGCGGCAGTTTCCTTGAAAGGAAGCTCCCTCTTCCATCACAAGCACTTTTGTATTAATGTCCCCAATCAGAACCCCTGTGCGGTTCAACTCCAGCCTTGAGGTAATAAAGGTATTTCCCTGCATATTTCCTGCAATCAAAAGCTCCTCTGCATAAACATCACCAACGACTTTGCCCTTTTCTCCAATTACAACCTGATTCGCTGACTGGATGGTTCCCTTAAAATCTCCCTCAATACGAAGCGTTGACGTCTTAATGGTCCCCTCAAATTCGCTTCCCTCACCGAGAATTGTGTGTGTCATGGCAGATGTCGCTGCGATGCTTTTCTTTTCTTTCATAAACAAAACAGGCGAG
>CAMWWW010000226.1 GCA_947178015.1 uncultured Clostridia bacterium | reverse complement strand
GGATGCAGAAATAGGGGGATATCCGACTGAAAAAGAGGAAATAGAAAAAGGAAAATGAGGTCTATAAAGCGAAAAACCCATTGATTTCTGACAATGGGGAGCTTACAGGTTAAAAGAGTATTAATTATTTCTAACAAAAACGTGAAAATTTTCTCTTATGGTTGTAAATAATAGAAAAATAAAGTACAATAGCATTTGAGCGCAATGACAGAGTGATTTGTGTTCTTATTATTAAAAAGGGAAGTGGGATGAGATACATCTACTTTACCGAAAAGGAAGTGAGGAAATCAGAATGGTAAAATCGTTTTTTGCAGGTAGGTCTTCTACAAGGAAGGGATTTGTAAAAAGAGGCTTGCTGATTGTTGTGGCAGCAGTGGCAGCGGCAGGTATGCTTACAGCGTGTGGCAACAACCCCCCATCCGATAAGAGTACGCAAGAAAGCACACAGGCGAAGGTGGTGGCGCTTTCTGATGTCCATGAAGCTGTGAAAGCAGTCTATGGGGATATGTATCTTCCAGAGATGCAGCAGGATGCTGAGTACATCTCAAATATCTATGGAATTTCAGAGGATATGTATGAGGAGGCAATCGCGGAGATCTCTATGATGAGCGTGCATGTGGATACCTTTGTTGCGATAAAAGCGAAAGAGGGACAGGCAGACGCCGTGGAGCAAAAACTTACAGAATACAGAGAGTATTTAATAAATGATACGATGCAGTACCCGATGAATATACCTAAGATACAAGCTTCTCAAGTGGTGCGGGAGGGAGATTATGTATTTTTTGTACAGCTTGGGTATGTGGAAGATGATATGATGGATGAGGATGAGCTGCTTAAGAAGTTCCAAGAATCCAATCAGTTAGCAGTGGATGCAATTCAGGAACAATTTAAGTAAGAACAGCAGTCAATAGAGGGGATTATGGTATTTAGCAGCCTGCTGTTTTTATTTCGTTTTTTGCCGTTGACGCTTGCATTTTATTTTCTTGTGCCGAGAAAGGCAAAAAACGCAGTATTGTTTTTGGTAAGTTTATTATTTTATGCGTGGGGAGAACCGGTCTATATTGTGCTGATGCTTTTCTCCACATTGGTCGATTATGTTCATGGGCGCCTTGTCGAGTATTTTAAGGGCAGAGGAGAAATAAGAAAAGCAAAGGTGGTGGTTGCCTCCTCTATGGTGATCAATCTGTCGCTTTTGTCCGTATTTAAGTATACAGGGCTTTTTCCGCTGCCAATTGGAATTTCCTTCTATACCTTTCAGACGATGTCATACACCATTGATGTCTACAGAGGGGATGCGAGAGTGCAGAAAAATCTGCTTTCTTTTGGTGCATATGTGTCGATGTTTCCGCAGTTAATTGCAGGGCCGATTGTGCAGTATAAGCAGGTTGCAGAGGATCTGCAAGACAGAAGGGAGACCATCAATGATTTTGCGGAGGGAGTTCGTCTGTTTCTCACAGGACTTGGAAAGAAAGTTTTGTATGCAAATCAGATTGGGCTCTTGTGGGAAACCATCCGCAGTATGCCGGCGAGGGAGCTTTCCTTTGTGATGGCTTGGCTTGGCATTGTCGCCTATGCACTTCAGATTTATTTTGATTTTTCTGGATACTCAGATATGGCGCAGGGACTTGGGCGTATGTTTGGCTTTCGATTCCCAGATAATTTTCATTATCCCTATCGTTCAAAAAGTATCACAGAGTTTTGGAGAAGATGGCATATCACGCTTGGAACTTGGTTTCGGGAATATGTCTATATACCGCTTGGAGGTAATAGGCGAGGACTTGCCATTCAGATAAGGAATATTTTTATTGTTTGGCTGCTTACAGGAATCTGGCATGGAGCAGGGCTTAATTTTTTGCTGTGGGGCCTATATTATGGGATGCTCTTAATTTTTGAAAAGTGTTTTCTATTAAAGCGTCTTGCAAAAGCGCCAAAGCTGATTGGACATCTCTACACCATGACAGCCGTGCTGTTTGGATGGGTGTTATTTGCCTTTGAACAGTGGGAGATAGGATTTTCTTATCTTGGCGCGATGCTGTTTTTTAATCATGCTGGTTTTTGCGGCAGAGAGGCGCTCTATCTGATATTGCAAAATGGAGTGCTGTTGTTATTGATGATACCCGCCTCGTTGGGAATGTGGGAGGGATTTCACAAAAAGCTTAGGAATTGCTGGGGCTATTATCTGCTCTTGTTCCTCTTGGCTGTTGCCTATTTGGTGGATTCTTCCTATAACCCGTTTTTATATTTTCGATTTTAAGCTTAAGGAAGAAGGCCTCTGGTTGTTGCAGGGCTGTTTGACTTAAGCAGGAGTTGTTTATGAGGTCAGATGCTGATATTCGGTCCGACAGGATATTGTGTGTGCTGTTTTGTATTTTTATCGCAGGTTTTTTCTTTGTCAGTCTGATAAAGCCGCAGACAGGCTTCTCAGACTTTGAGAATCGGTATTTAAATAAGAAACCAGAGCTTTCCTTAAATGGAATTTTAACAGGGGACTATATGAAAAAATATGAGTCCTATGTAACCGATCAATTTCCGTTCCGCAATCAGTGGATTACTGGTAAGACTCTCGCGGAGAGGATGATGTTTAAGTCGGAGATCAATGGCGTTTATTTTGCCTCCGATGGCTATTATATTGAAAGACAGGATAAAAAGGAGCTTTGCTCCGAGCAGTCGGTAAAAAATCAAGAGACACTTGTTGCTTTTGCCGCACAGCAGCAGGAGCGATTAGGAACACAACATGTCTCTATTATGCTGGTGCCCACGGCTTCCTGCATACTGAGGGAAAAACTTCCCGTACTGGCTTGGGAAGATGTACAGGAAACACTGCTGTCACAGATAAGAGAGCGTCTTTCTGAAGAAATTTGGGTGGATGCTTATCATGCTTTGTACACACATCGGGATGAGGAGATCTATTACCGCACCGATCATCATTGGACAACGCTTGGAGCTTTTTATGGATACAATGCATGGAGGGAGCGGCAGGGAAAAGAGCCGGTGGATCAGAAAGAATATCATATCACATGTCTTTCGGATTCTTTTTTGGGGACTTTGTACGCAAAGGTCAATCTCGGTATGAAGCCGGACAGCATCTATGCTTTTGAAAAGCCGCTTGGCGCTCTTCGCATGCGGCTGGATCGCGCCGGAGAGTGGAGGGATTCGCTCTACTCTTATGAAAAGCTTTCCACCAGAGATCAATACGCTGTGTTCTGCGACGGGAATCATGCCATAACAGAGATCGAAACCTCTGTGAAAAATGGACAGCACTTGTTGCTTATCAAGGATTCCTATGCGCATTGTCTTGCCCCTTTTTTTGCGGAGGATTTTGAACGGATCACAATGATGGATCTTCGCTATTACAATGGCGGAGTGGAGGCATACATCAGGGACAATCAAGTGACGGATGTATTGCTTGTTTATAATATGGCAGGCTTTGCGACAGATAAATTTGCAAATAAATTGATAAAATAAAAATGTCATCTTGACATTCGCTAAGCACTTACGATATAGTATAGATAGGAGGAGGTGGCATAATGGATAATTTTTCTTTTCCATTAGAAACAGAACAGACGGAGTCTGTAGTTCGGATTGCGGACGATAAAATGAGTGCCACGCTTGAATTGTGCAGACCACCTGAAGGATTAAGTTACAGTCTGGCAGATTTGAAGGGACTTCTGGCAGAGAATAATGTGAAATACGGTATTGATGAAGAAGCCCTTAACAGGATGATAAACAGAGAGATCTATAACCGTCCTGTTGTGGTAGCCAGAGGAAAGGCAGCAGTGGATGGTGAGCCGGGGCATTATGAATATAATTTCCGAACCAAGACATCATCTGTTCCCCATATTTTACAGGATGGTTCCGTAGATTATCTCAATATGGATTTATTTGAGACCGTGACAGTAGGTCAGGTGGTGGCTGAGTACTTTCCAGCTACAACGGGTATCTGCGGTTATACGGTGCGCGGAGAGATCTGTATGGCAAAGCGTGGCTTGGAGCTGCCGCCGCTTCGCGGCTCAGGATTTACGGTGACGGAAGACAAGAGAAAATACATTTCCATAATGAATGGAAGAATCGAGCTTGCAGCCGGCCGTTTGGAGATCAGCAATGTCTACACTGTGACAGGAGATCTGGATCTTTCCGTGGGAAATGTGCGATTTGAGGGCGACGTCTATGTAATGGGCAATATGCAGCCGGGCTTATCGATTATTGCAAATGGAAATGTAGTGATAGATGGTCATGTCGGAAGTGTGACGATC
>CAMWWW010000225.1 GCA_947178015.1 uncultured Clostridia bacterium | reverse complement strand
TCTGTATTATCGTACATTCCCTCTTGGTCCATATCCATCTCTTCTGTTACCTCGCTTTGATTATTTTGTACCTGAACCCTGCCATGCTCTGATTCCTCTGAAGGCGCCTTCTCAACAGCAGGCTCCTCTGCTGCCTTTTCCTCCTCTGGCTCTGCTTCTACTGTGTCCGCCGCCGTTTTTTCTGTCGTCACTTCTGCCATCTTCTCCGGCTCTGGCAGTATGTCTGTCTTTTCCTCTTTTGGATCTTCTGTATCTTCTAATACTTCAAACACTTTCTGCATCTTTTGTGTTTCTGATATAGGAATCTCCTCTGTTGGCTCTGGCATGGGTTCGCTCTCTGGTTCCTCTGTCGCTTCTGGCTCGTCCAATGCATCCAACGCCTCCAATGCTCTCTGCATTTTCTGTATTCCTGATGCATCTGTTATGTCCACAATTTCTGGCTTTTCCCTCTGTTCCAGCTCGCTCTCTAACGCCTCCACAGCCTCTGGCAGCTCGACATATCCCAGCTCGCTCGCCTCTGGCTCCTCCGCAGTCTTAGGCTCTTCTGGCTCCTTTGGCTCTTTCACAGCTTCTAGCTCTTCCAGCTTTTCTGGTTCTTTCTCAATCTCTGTGCCTTCTGCCTGTTCTGGTTCTTTTACAGCTTCCAGCTCTTCCAGCTTTTCTGGTTCTTTTACAGTCTCTGTACCTTTTGGCTTCTCAGGTTCTTTCTCAACTTCCAATTCTTCTAGTTTTTCTAGTTTCTGTTCCATCTCAGGCTCTTCTGCCTTCTCCGGCTCTTTCTCAGCTCCCGGCTCTTCTAGCTTTTCTGATTCTTTTCTAGTCTCTGGTTCTTCTATCTCCTCTGGTTCTTTCCCTGCATCCTCTATCTCTTCCGCGGGTTGTACTACAGCCACGGCTTCTGGCAGCGGTTCTGTTCGATTTGTCTCAGCCTTTGTTATTTCCTGCTCTGGCAAAATCTCTGGCTCCTCAGACTCTTTTACCACCGCAGCGGCTTCTGAAGTCTCCGGCACTTTCTCTATATCCTCAAACCATTCCGGCTTTTGTGACTCCTCCACCTTCGGCTTTTCCAAGCCCTCTGCCTCCGCCGTTATCTCCTCTGTATTTTCTGGCAGTTCCTCCGTCTGGGATATCGCTTCTATCTGCTGCGCTTCCTCCTGCTTCTCATTCTGCCGCTCTGTCTCTGCGCGCGCCTCCATGGCAGCTATGACTTCCTCGTCCTTTTCTCCCAGAGCAATGAATTCCTCAAAATCAATACTATTAAAATTGTCAATCAGAAACTGCATGGTATTCCAGCAATCCTTAAAGGCATACAAAACAGATGGTATAATACCCGCCTTTGCCCAGAGATAAATATCGTAATACCAAGACACATCTTCTTTCCTATTATATTTATCTTCCAGATGATAGATCTGCAAAATTGTCCCGCCCTCGTTCTTTTGCAGGGCGCGCACGCCTTTCGACTTATCCTCATAAATTTTGCCGTCCCGTAATAAAATCTTTTTATTCCGGCATTTTTCACCCAGACTGGCCGCGCCGCCCGCCTTGGGCATATTGGACCACGGCAGATTAGGCAGGACCTTAAGAGCCTCCTCCTCACTCATAAAATCCCAATAAATCAACCCTGATTTTACGCGCGTGGAACCCTTCTCAGGCTTTGTTTCTGCCGTATAGGTCTTTTCAATAAAATTTTGCGTCATCGGTATAAAAATATCAGTTTCCCTGTGGTGATACCATGTTCCCTCAAGGCTGACCAGCCGGATAAATCCATTTACCCAATTATTGGGTGATTTAAATATATCCCGAATCTTTGCCTCCATCTGACAGCATTTTTCGCTTATCACTTTCTTTTCCATGATATTCCATTTTTTATCCATCTTCTCTACCTCACAATCACTATAGGCTTCATCACATCATCCTGTAAAGCATAACCATTTAATAAAACTTCCTGAACCACCCCATTGACAATACTCTCCGAGGTTTTGATACAATGCCTTGAATCATATTCCTTGCCGATAAAAACCTCCATCCTCTCATAGTGCTCCTTTCTGATATTTGTGCTATTATAAACACTGATGCACAGATCAAAAAATTTTGCCAGCACTTTGATATGCTCCATCTTTCTATTGGAATTCATAATTTCATCCTTAATAAAATTCCAAAGCTGCCGAATTCCGTTTTTATCCTTTCCCAGTGCAATCAAAGACTTAATATCCCATGCACCGCACAGATTTTTTAAATATGATTTCTGACTCTTATCCAATTTCGAGAGACCCTGCCAGATCTCTCTCAGCTCCTCAAATGGCTCAAGCTCCTTTTTCTGGGTCTGAAACTGCTTTGCCATCTCATCCTTTGATTTCTGAATCTCTCTCTTCTCTTGTTCTAATACAGCCTTCTCATCCTCCAGCTTTCTGCAATTTTTGTGCAGCCTTTCGCACTCAATATGCGCCTCCTCCAGCCGATGATGCAGCGCCTTTTTCTCTTTCTCTAATTCTTCGAGCCTCTGCTCTAATTTTCCTCCCTGCTCAATATCCTCCTTAACAATCTCCCTTACCTTTTCTTGTACCTCCGAATCCTTTAACAGGCATAATAATACACCCTTCAGGCTATTTTGTATTTCATCCATGCTTTGTTCTCCCGCTTCCTTAAGACAATATTTCATTACCTGCACAACCAAAAAACTCCCGATCAACAACTATCACAGGTCTATCTTTCCATCTATTTTTCTACTGTCAACATAGGCTCCCCCTTTTTCGGAAGTGGATTTTCAGGCAAGGATACACATAACATATCCACTATTTTATCATACAATTTCAAAATATACAATACAAGAAAAAGAATCTGAATCTTGTTCCTGTTGCGGTTCTCTGCGCGGACCTTTCTCAAAAATAACCCTATCCCTCTGTCTTAGATAAAACACACTTTTTCAAATACTTTTCTATATTGTGTTGCATTTTCTGCATTAATATACTATACTATACCTTGCGTGTCTTTATGGCAAGCTTCCGAATATGTAAGAGACAGTTCGAGACCATCCTGTCATTAAACAAAACTAGGGACAACGATACGAAACAAGTTGTTGTGTACATTATTTGGAGGTGAATGAATATGGAAATAGAATCTATGAGTAAAGTGCAGAAGCTCACTACTTCTGCCATGGTTATCGCTCTCTATGTGACGCTTATGTATCTTACACAGGGCTTCGCATTTGGAGCTTATCAGATCCGCATCGCTACATCGATTTATGCCCTTTCCTATCTGTTTCCGTTCCTAGTTTTCCCCCTTGGTCTCGCCAATTTCTTATCCAATATGCTATTCGGAGGTCTTGGTCTGCTGGATATGCTCGGAGGAGGGCTGGTCGGCATCCTGACGGCAGCACTGATTGCCGGTATCCGAAAGATAAATGGAAATCGCCTTTTGATTATCCTTCCTATCCTTCTGGTTCCGGGTCTTGGGGTATCTACTTGGCTGTCTTATCTGCTTCAGATCCCCTATCCTGCCATGGCACTCAATCTTTGTATTGGGCAGGCAATTCCTGCCATATGCGGACCACTGCTCGTTCAGGTATTGGAGCGCATTATGTTCCGCCGCACATCAAAGGAAGCATAAAGCAGCGCAGAAATGAGGAATAAAATGAGTGGAAGAAAGAAAGAAGAGCTTGAAGGCATCTCCCTTTTGGGAAATCAGAAAATCTCGTACCGCCAAGACTATGCACCGGAGGTACTAGAAACCTTTCCAAACAAGCATCCAGAAAATGATTATTTTGTAAAATTTAACTGTCCAGAATTTACCAGCCTTTGTCCCATGACAGGGCAGCCGGACTTTGCTACCATCTATATTTCCTATGTTCCGGGAGAGCGCATGGTAGAGAGCAAATCCCTGAAGCTGTATTTATTCAGCTTCCGAAATCATGGAGACTTTCACGAAGATTGCGTCAATATAATAATGAAAGATCTGATTCGGCTCATGGAACCAAAATACATCGAAGTCTGGGGAAAGTTTACTCCAAGAGGCGGCATATCCATCGATCCATACTGCAATTACGGCAAACCCGGCACGCGCTGGGAACAAGTAGCGTTTGATCGCTTAAGCCACCACGACATGTATCCAGAACAAGTCGATAACCGTTAAACGTTATTTTTTCTATGTGAGAATACCTTATCCGAGGCAGAGAGAAGAATTACATAATCATTTTTGAGAAGGGTCCACATACCAACAAGAATGGATGGTGGGCCGGAGAGAGAAAAGGGGGGGGGAGGAACCAAC
>CAMWWW010000224.1 GCA_947178015.1 uncultured Clostridia bacterium | reverse complement strand
GCGGAGAGCAGGGATTTGGAAATCATTTATTTGAAGCAGATCTGAAACCCGGGTTTGAGACAGCGATGGAGTGTGGGTTGAACTTGTGGGATACGGCAGCGGTATATGGCGAGGGGACTTCTGAGCGTATTCTTGGTAATTTTGTGAAGGATGTTCGTCGGGAGAGTGTTGTTCTTTCCACAAAATTCACGCCGCAGATAGCCGGCAGCTCGCCGGATGCCATGCAGGAG
This sequence comes from uncultured Clostridia bacterium, assembly GCA_947178015.1. GTDB lineage: Bacteria > Bacillota > Clostridia > Lachnospirales > Lachnospiraceae > RGIG8607. The sequence continues at coordinate 4,041 of CAMWWW010000224.1, read as the reverse complement.
ATGATTGACGGCAGCAAAGAACGTCTACATACGGATGTAATTGATGTGTATTGGATTCACAATCCGATGAACGTTGAAAAATGGACGCCGGATTTAATTCCGCTGGCAAAAAGTGGACAGATTAGATCTATCGGAGTTTCCAACCACAATTTAGCTGAAATAAAGAGAGCAAATGAAATTCTTGCAGCGGAGGGCTTGAGAGTTTCGGCAGTGCAGAATCATTACAGTCTGTTGCACCGATCTTCAGAGCGGGCTGGTATTCTTGCTTATTGTAAGGAGAACGACATAACGTTTTATTCTTATATGGTTTTGGAGCAGGGAGCGCTTACCGGACGGTACAAGGAACAAAATCCATTTCCGGCGGGAACCGGACGAGGCGATTCCTATAATCCACATTTGAAAAAGCTAACAACCTTGATTGACGAGCTAAAAGTGATAGGTACGCGCTTTGACGCCAGTCCTGCACAGATTGCGACGGCATGGGCGATTGCAAAGGGCACGCTCCCGATTATTGGAGTGACAAAAGTAAGACAGGTTGAGGAGGCGGCAAAGGCAGCACAGATTGTGTTGACTGTTGATGAAATCAGCTGCTTGGAAAAACTTGGAGATGAAACGGGCGTTGATACACTTCGGGAGTGGGAAAAGGAGATGTAGGCGGTGACAGCCGCACCTATTATGTTTTGGGACATTTTGTCCCAAAGATACAACATAGTTCAATTTTCATCCTCGACATATTCAAGAATATCCCCCGGCTGACACTTTAGAACTTTGCAAATTGCATCTAGTGTACTAAAGCGGATAGCCTTTACTTTCCCTGTTTTCAAGTAAGAAAGATTGACGTTAGATATACCGACATGGGCGGCCAAATCATTAAGCCGCATTTTTCTGTCTGCCAGCACCCGATCAAGCCGAATAATAATCATAATGTGTGATCCACCTCGTCTTGCAAATATACCCCATAATGGATGATGTATGCAGCTACAATAAAAGCAATGCTGGGGATAAGCATATGAAACATAGTTTGTCCTGTAGAAATGGACATTCGACTATCAGATACAAGGTTGATAAGCCAGCAGATCAATAATTTGATAAATGGAACAAACACAGCCACAAAAAATTGGAGCACCCCATAATAAAGCAGGTAAGAGGAGTTTTGTTTTGTAAAGACTTGTCCTTTATCTATATTGGAAAATACACAGCTCAAAAACCAGAAAGCAAAAATCATAGGTACTATATAGACAGCATACATGAAAGAAAGTCCTATCTGAATAGTTAGGTCAATTTCGTCATTATCATTTGTCCATACATGAATATCATCGCCCATATAAACAGTCATACTGCGTGAATGTGAGTCATGGTTTTCTTCTGCATAAATCGCCCGTTCAAAAAATCCCGTTTTTGTATGCAGGCAAAAGGTTTGACGCCCCATAAAGCTAAGGATGGTACATAGGACATAGAAACAGATTATAAAATAACAAGCAAATTTCATGAGCCAAGCGGCAGGTCTTGCAAATTGTTCCTTTGTAAGTTTCTGAATGAATGTCATAATTTTTCACCTCAAACTAAGGATAGCATACAAATTCATTTATGTCAATAATTATTTAATGATAAACATTAATTTTTTATTGATAAAAATGAACAGAAAAGAAATTCGCTATCATATCGTGCAAAATATACCTCATTTTCAATATCTGTTGTTGATACTAATAAGTAAAGAGCTTGATCCTATGGGAAAACAATGATAAAATTGCATGGAAAACCATTAAGAGGATAGAAAGAATATTATGCAAAGGCAATTTTAGATCACAAGAGACTCTGCTGCGCAGATCCGCAGAAAGAATTGATTCAGGACAGGAGAAAACAGAAAATGAGCACAAAATATAGTTACAACAGAAGCTGTCTACTAAAAGACGGACAGCCATGGTTCCCGGTAATGGGAGAGATGCATTACAGCAGATACAGAGACGACCTATGGGAAGAGTCCCTGCGCAAAATGAAAGCGGGCGGTGTTGCGATTGTGTCCTCCTATATGATTTGGATTCATCATGAAGAAGAGGAGGGCGTATTTGATTTCAGTGGATGCAGAGATTTAAGAAAATTTCTTTCCATATGTCATAAGGTAGGGATGTCTGTATTCCTCCGTCTAGGGCCATGGGTGCACGGGGAGGTACGAAACGGAGGCTTCCCGGACTGGCTCCTAAAAAAAGAAGGAATACAGCTTCGCAGCAATGACAAGCTTTATTTAGGATTCGCCAGACGATACTGGGAGCATATCTATGAACAAACCAAGGGCTTTATGCATGAAGAGGGCGGACCTGTGATCGGGATACAGATCGAGAATGAATATGGACATGTCGGAGGACTCAGAGGAGAAGCAGGAGAAGCACATATGCGCACCCTTACCGCTATGGCAAGAGAAATCGGCTTTCAGGCACCTTTCTATACCGCAACCGGGTGGGGAGGCGCCTGCATTGGCGATCTGCTTCCTGTAATGGGAGGATATTGTGAGGCACCATGGGACCAAAGAATGACAGAGCTGGAGCCAAATGCCAATTATGTATTCAGCTATCTGCGAAATGATTCTCAGATTGCCTGCGATCACCATATAGGGCAGGAAACCTCTTTTGATGAATCCCTATATCCTTATCTTACCGCAGAGCTAGGCGGCGGACTTCAAGTGACATCCCATCGAAGACCTGTGGCAAAAGGAAAAGATATAGGTGCCATGTCTGTCGCAAAGCTTGGCAGCGGGGCATCCTTACTTGGCTATTATATGTATCACGGAGGCAGCAATCCCAAGGGCAAATTTACCACCCTGCAGGAAAGCCGTGATACCGGGTATGCGAACGATCTCCCAGAGATCAACTATGACTTTAATGCGCCGATCAGACAATATGGAACCATCTCTGATAGTTACCGAGAAATAAGGCTTCTAGCTCTTTTTCTGCAAGAATTCGGCGCAACACTTGCCACAATGGAAACTCACATTCAGCCCCCAACCGTATCACCAAAAGATTTCCACACGCTCAGGCTATCATGCAGACACAATGAAGAAGGAGGATACATTTTCTTTAATAACTATCAAAGACGCTATAAAATGGAAGCACATCCCGCTGTTATTTTAACAGGAAGCTATGCCGACAAAACGGTACAATTTCCGCCCGTTAATATAAAGGATGGAGATTATGGCTTCTTCCCCTACCAAATGAAGCTTGGAAACGCCTGCTTGCACACAGCCCTAGCGACGCCACTTTGCAGGCTTGAGACAGACAAGGGAGAGACATGGGTATTCTATGGAGACTACGAAACAGAGGACAAAGCCTTTTGCTGGGAAGGAACAGAACACGCTGATATAATCCATTTATCCAGAAAAAAAGCACTTCTCGCCGCAAAAATAAAGTTGGATCAGGATTATATCATTCTCGCAGATGGATTTGTGTGGGAAGAGAATGGAAAAGTGCGGATAACAGGAGAAAAAAATACCATCATTCAGTGCTTCCCTGAAATTGCCGAAGAAAAGCTTACAGAGTTTACAAAATGTGGCGAGGAAGGCCGCTTTACCCTATATAAAAGAAATATCAGTGACACTTCGACCGCCATAAACATATCGTTGATTTCCAAAGATAAAGAAAGTACAAAATACAATATTTCTCTTTCCTATATGGAAAAAAGGGAGGAATTAACAGGGAGAGACACACTATTAAACCTTTCCTACTCCGGGGATCGAATCGAGATCTATGTGAAAGGAGAAAAGAGAAATGATCATTTCTATACAGGTCAAGAAGTCCCAATAAGCCTTCGATATTTTGACTATCCTGAACAAATGGAAATTATTGTATATCCTTTATATAAAGATACAAAGGTATTTCTGGAAACATGGCCTGAGATGGAAGAGCAGATGGTGTGTAATCTGGATAATGTGAAGATAATAGAACAATACTGGTAAAGTTGCATGATCATTTTCGAGAAAGGTCCGCACAGAGAGATGCCTATAGTCCTCCGTCACCCCGCTCTCGCTTAATGAAAAACGTAGCGGACGCT
>CAMWWW010000223.1 GCA_947178015.1 uncultured Clostridia bacterium | reverse complement strand
AGTTATAATAGGAACAGAGAGTTTATCTTGACCAGCTCTCCGTCTATGGATATTCTTATTTCCAGTAATCTGGAACGTCTGATTTATCGATTAGCCGGGGAGGATGCTTCCGCAAATCTGGAGCGTATGAACCAGCTTTCTCAAGAAGGTGTTTATTCTATCACAGAGGAGATGAAAGCACAGCTTCAGGACTTTTATGGCAATTATGCGACGGAGGAAGAGACAGCGCAGATGATCCACAGTGTGTACGAGGACAGCGGATATGTGCTGGACACTCACACGGCAGTGGCAGCAGCCGTATATGAAAAGTATAAAGAAAACACAAAGGATGGAACAAAGACCTTGATTGCATCCACGGCAAGCCCCTATAAATTTACCAGAAGCGTGATGGAGGCGATTGGTGGGGATAACTATCAAGAGATGGGTGATTTTGAATTGGCAGATGAGCTAAGCCGCATTTCTAATGTACCAGTGCCAAAAGCAATTCATGAGATACGAAATGCGCAGGTGCTGCATACGAAAGTTTGTGCGAAAGATAAGATGAAAGAGACTGTGCGGGAGATACTGGCGAAGGAATGATATAGTTACAATCTTTGTAGAAAATTTGATGTATGTTCGAGAGAGGGCCGCGTAGCTATCGGTATTTTATGGGGATGGCTATGCGGTCCTCTCTGCGCGGATTTAATTGGGAACAAGAAGGTGAATGGGGATTTAGGTATTGATATAAAAACAGGCGAACATATTGAACGCCTGTTTTTTTGATCATAGTTTGTGAAATGATAGATTGACATAACCCCATATACTGAAATTTTATGATATAGATTTTATATTGTAAAACACAGATAAACGGTACCAAAAGTAAATTCAACCGGCAGGATATACTTGTAGGAGACATCCTCCGCCTTGACATTCTGTATAGCGGTAGGGGACAGCTCGATCTCGATATCATGCTTGGAAGAAAGGTTGACGCAAAATAAACCATTGTGAAGGTTCAGGAAATCCTGAAGAGCAGCGACAATATATTCCTCCTCATTGCCCAATGCCTCGCAGGAATAGCGGTTGGAGAAGAGCTCAAGAAAGTTTCTGTAGCCAATAATCGCGGTCGCCCCTTCTAGTGCCCCGGATATGCCTTGTGTCGCCTCCTGCATATCAGGAAGATCCGGCAGCTTATCCAATCTGCCCGACAGACGAAAATCATCTCCAATAAAGCGAATCAGGTTATGGATTAACAGAATGGCATATTCTTTTGCTGGATTGACCTTGTCATCCTCTGGAAATTGATAATAGTGCTGTACAATTTCTTCTATTTTTTCATTGTCAAAATTTAAGCAGTTTGAGAAGGAAAGCTGATAATCAAACTCATAATCTGCTATAATCTTTGACATTTCCTCCTGCGTGCTATATCCCAGCTCAATAATAGCACGTCCCAGCAGCAGATAGCCAAAGTGCTGCGCCTCCTCAAGCTCAGACGCTTGGCTAATGGTCAAATATCCCATATGAAGAGCAAGGCGGACAAACTCCTCATCTTTGACCGTCTGCATATTATGTACATCCTCGATCTCATCCTGCGTCATATAACCGGAGGAGAGAGCGAGAGAATCCAAAGACTGGTTCGTGTCGTGTTTATGGCTCAATGCCTTAAGTAGCTGGTCGGAATCGATGATATTCTTTTCCAGCAGATAATTTCCAAAAAATTGTGTAAGCATTGTAAATTTCCTCCTTTTTCCTAATTATAATAACTTATAATAGATTATAAGTTTATAATAGATTATAAGTTTATAATTGGTTAAAAGCGTTCTAGTATAGAGGATACTTGAGAAGAGGTGAACGGTTTGGGAATAAAATCTTTCGCACCTGCCTTTAAAGAGTCCTCAACATATTTTTTCGTGCCGACGGAAGACAGCATAATAATGGTTGCGTCAGGATGTTTTGCAATAATCTCTCTAACGGCGTCGGTTCCAAATTTTTTGGGCATTACAATATCCATAAAAACCAGATTTGGCTGCTCTTTCATATACTGGTCATATGCCTCTTCTCCATCCTGTGCCTCAATAATATTATCACATCCCAGAGAAACCAGACAATCCCGAAGTTTCTTTCTGGCAAGCAGTGAGTCATCTGCAATTAGTACTTTCACATTTTGGCAATCCATAAAAAAGCTCCTTTCATTACATTTTTTAAGGATGAAATACTTGTTTTAATTTCGCAAATACGATACTATATTTACAAATACTATATATATTCTAACTGATTTGATCATAAAATACAAGGAATTTTTTACATTTCTTGTAATCTGGGCAAAGGGATGGAAGGAATAGGCAGATGGAACATATTCTGATAGTGGATGACGAAAAGGGAATACGGGATATTATCGGGAAATATGCCCGGTATGAGGGTTATAAGATCACGGAGGCAGAGGATGGCGAGGAGGCGGTTCGGCTGTGCAGGCAGAATCATTATGATATAGTGATACTGGATGTGATGATGCCGGGGCTGGACGGGTTTGGTGCGTGTCAGGAAATTCGCAAATACAGGCAGTTCCCTGTGATTATGCTTTCCGCGCGCGGGGAGGAGTACGATAGAATCCGTGGGCTGGAGCTGGGAGCGGATGATTATGTGGCAAAGCCGTTCTCTCCTAAGGAGCTGATGTTGCGTATTAGGGCGGTTCTGAACAGAACAAAGGGCTATCAGGAGGGGGATTTTTATAAGAAGGAAGGACTTTTGGTGAATTTTAAAAGTCATGAAGTGTTTGTGGATGGAAGAAAGGTGGAGATGACGCCGAAGGAATACGGACTTTTGTTTTTTCTTGTGAGGAACAGGGGAGCTGCCGTGACGCGGGAAAGACTGATGACTGAGGTGTGGGGCTATGAGAATTGTCAGGATGATCGGACGCTCGACACGCACATGAAGCTGCTGAGGAGCAATCTGGGCGAGTACAGAAAGTATTTGGTGACTTTGAGAGGAGTGGGATACCGTTTTGAAGCATAAGAAAAGGGATAGGGGCGGTACAGTAAGCATTAGGTGGAAAGTTTTTATAAGCTTTCTCATTTTTGCGGCGCTGCTTCTTGCTTTGCTCTGGTTTCTTCAGACGGTTTATCTCTACCGTTTTTATAAGCAGGTGAGAAAAGGAGAGCTCAAAAGTGCCGTGAGTCGTCTGGTGGCTGGCAGCGGCGAGGAGGAGTATGAACAGATCGTGGAGGCGGTGGCAAGAGGAAGCGATCTTTCTGTGCTGGTGTTTGACGGCGAGGGCCAGAGTTTGTATCGCGCAGAGAGTACGCCGGCCCGGATTCGATATGCGGCAGAATTCCGATTTTGGTATGAGAGGGCGAAGGAGAATGGCGGGGAGTATCGAAAGGAGATACGGATCGAGGATTCTCCGCCGATGCAGGGAGGGCCAGAGAGGCATCTTGTTCAGAGCGTGATGGACAGGCCAAGGCAGCGGATGGAAGAGATTGTGGCATGGGTGAAGATTGTTTCTGTCTCAGGGGAAGAGCGGGTTTATATCTTGGAGGCGGTGCTGACGCCTGTGGATGCCACCGTGCACACCTTGCAAATTCAGCTTCTGTGTGTTTCTGCTGTGATGGTGGTGTTGTCCTTTGGGATGGCGTGGCTGCTGGCAAGAGGCATCAGTATGCCGGTTATCAGAGTCAATCAGTCGGCGAAGGAGCTTGCTAAGGCAAATTATCGTGTTGTTTTTGATTCGGGAGGCTACAAAGAGATCGCAGAATTGTCCGCAACACTAAATTATGCGGCGTCAGAGCTTGGAAAAACAGAACGATTTCAAAGAGAGCTGCTTGCCAACGTCTCGCATGATCTTCGCACGCCTCTTACCATGATTATAGCCTGCGGGGAGATGATGCGCGATCTTCCGGGAGAGAATACAACGGAAAATCTTCAAGTGATCATCGATGAAGCGAACCGGCTTTCTCTTTTGGTCAACGATATGTTAGATCTGTCAAGGCTTTATGCTGGAGTGCTGACGCTCTCGAAAACAGAATTTTGCTTGACCGACAGCATAAACCAGACGGTGGAGCGGCTTGCAAGATTGCTAAAGGTGCAAGGATATCAGATTGTTTTTCAGTATAAGGAGGAGGTTGCGGTCTGTGCGGATCAAGAGAAGCTCTGTCAGGTAATCTACAATCTGATTGGCAATGCCGTCAATTATACAGGAGAGGAAAAGAAAGTGACAGTAAGGCAGCTCTATTCTGCCGGCAGGGTGCGAATCGAGGTTTTGGATACAGGGGAGGGGATAGCAAAGGAGGAGCTTCCCTATATTTGGGAGCGCTACTACAA
>CAMWWW010000222.1 GCA_947178015.1 uncultured Clostridia bacterium | reverse complement strand
TATTCTTCAGTTTTCTGATAATTGTATTATAAATCAAAAATTGTAGAAGAAAAAGAAGCATGTCTAGCATAGTCGAAAAAATAGCGTAGAGAGATGCCTATGGTCCTCAAGGAACCTATTGAAAAACGTCGGTGCATAATGAGCTTGCGAATTATGCAGTATGCTTCAATGAGGTTTTTTTGAGTTTAGCATCCGCTACGTTTTTCACTAAGCGAGAGCGGGGTGAAGGAGGAAATAGCATGTCTATTTTTAAATTCCCCTTCTTTTGTGCAATTTGTAAATTGACATTTCTGGAAAAGTATGTTATATATTATCGCAACACAAATATGTGTTTTGTCGTTTTTGTTTTTTGAGTGAAATGGAGGTTATTATGAGAGAGAGAAAGATCAAATTACCAGAAGTTGCAGATGCCAAGAAGTTTGTCTCAGCAGCGTCAAAATGTGATTTTGATATTGATGTCTTTTATAACAGAGTCATAATTGATGCAAAGTCGTTGCTTGGAGTATTAAGTCTTGATTTGTCAAGAGAGCTTACCGTACAGTATGGTGGAGAGGATTTGCAGTTTGAGGATTTCTTGAGCCATTATACGACGGCGTAGATTATAAGTAACATAGAATAGAAAAATACAGGGTAAGCTTTAGGGCTGCTGCACTTTATATGCGGCAGCCCTGTTCACTATAGGCTATCGATCAAAGAGGGGTGTATCCGATTTGTATGCCTGTTGAGATGGCAGATGGGTGTGAAAATATATTTTTTACACGGCAATTTGTGTCTGCACGCTGCTTGCCATAAAATATTGTTATATGCGCAAAAAGCAGCGCGGAAATGAGGGTTAGGATGAAATGTGGTGAGGCAGTACAGCTCAAGGTGTCCGTTCGTGAGTTGGTGGAGTTTGTTTTGCGGGGAGGAGATATTGACAACCGCAGGGGAAGTATATCCGATAAGGATGCAATGCAGGCGGGAAGCCGCATCCACAGGAAGATCCAGAGGCGGATGGGCGGGGATTACCGCTCGGAGGTATCTCTAAAGAGAAGCTTTGAGCTGGGCAGTTACCAGCTTATGGTGGAAGGACGAGCCGATGGGATATTTACAAGGGAGGAGCTTACCTGTATTGATGAGATAAAGGGAGTGTATAAGGAGCTGCATTTTCTGGAGGAGCCGATTCTGGTTCATAAGGCGCAGGCGATGTGTTATGCTCATATCTATGGGGAGGAGCATACGCTTGAAAAGATTGGGGTGCAGATGACCTATGTAAATCTGGAGACAGAGGAGATAAAAAGATTTTATGAGGAATTTGAGGCGGAGGAGCTTGCGTTATGGTTTGATAGGCTATTGACAGAGTATAAAAAGTGGACCGATTATCAATATGAAGCGAGAAGGATACGGCAGGAATCCATAAAACCACTTGACTTTCCGTTTCCTTATCGAGAGGGGCAGAGGGAGCTTGCTGTGTCGGTATACCGCACGATTGAGAGAAAGAAAACCTTATTTTTGCAGGCTCCTACAGGTGTCGGTAAAACAATGTCCACAGTTTTTCCTGCTGTGAAGGCAGTGGGAGAGGGGATTGGAGAGAAGATTTTTTATCTGACGGCAAAGACAATTACGCGGACGGTGGCGGAAGAAGCTTTCTCGCTTTTAAGAGAAAAAGGTTTGTGCTTTAAGACTGTCACCATAACGGCAAGGGATAAGCTCTGCTTTCTCTCTGAGCGGGAGTGTAATCCACAGGCATGTCCGTATGCAAAGGGACATTATGACAGAGTAAACAATGCCGTCTACGATCTGCTTGTTCATGAGCAGAGTGCCGACCGAGAGATGATTCTTCAGTATGCGAAGAAGCATCAGGTTTGTCCATTTGAGATGTGTCTGGATGTCAGCGGTTTTGTAGACGGCGTGATCTGTGATTACAATTATGTATTTGATCCCAATGTAAAGCTGAAAAGATATTTTGCGGAGGGCAGTAAGGGAGAGTATATTTTTTTGATTGATGAGGCACATAACCTGATAGAGCGGGCGAGAGAGATGTACAGTGCAGCGTTATGCAAGGAGGATGTCTTGGAGCTTCGCAAGATTATGCTGCCTCACAGCAGGCGGATTGGAGAGGAGCTTGCCCGTATCAATAAGACCATGCTTGCCATGAAAAGGGAGTGTGAATCGTATTGTATTCTTGAAAATGCGGGGGCTTTGCCTTTGCAGCTTACAAAGCTTTATGGCGAGATAGAAACCTTTTTCGATGAGCATCGAAGCTTTGAATCGCAGGAGTTGACGGATTTCTTTCTCAAAATACGACAGTTTTTAAATATTCACGAGTTGCTTGACGATAGCTATCGCATCTATACACAGCACACGGAGGACGGTAAATTTTGGGTTCGTCTGTTCTGTGTGCACACGGCGAAGCTGCTTCGTGATTGTCTGGATCGGGGAAGAAGTGCGGTCTTTTTTTCGGCGACGCTGCTGCCCATTGGATATTATAAGGAGTTGTTGGGTGGAAGAGAGGAGGATTATGCTGTTTATGCGCCCTCTCCATTTCAGAGGGAGAACCGCAGTCTTCTTATGGGCTGCGATGTAAGCAGCCGCTATACGAGGAGGAACAGGAAGGAATATCTTCGGATTTATGCTTATATCAGGGAACTGCTCTGTGCGAAGAGTGGAAATTATATGGTATTTTTTCCCTCTTATCAGATGATGCAGACCATCTATGACATAGCCTTCGAGGAGGGATTGCCGGAGGGAGCAGAGATTTTTATGCAGAAAAGCAGCATGACGGAGGCAGAGAAGGAGGAATTTCTTCAGCGATTTGAGGATACTTCTGGGACGCAGGCAGCCTTTTGTGTGATGGGAGGAATATTCTCAGAAGGAATAGACTTGAAGGAAGAGAGATTAATTGGTACAATAATAGTAGGAACTGGTTTGCCGCAGATTTGTGTCGAACGAGAGATCCTGAAGGGGTATTTTGACGAAAAAGAGCATAATGGCTTTGATTATGCATACCGTTTTCCGGGAATGAATAAAGTGCTTCAGGCGGCGGGGCGAGTCATACGCACTAGGCAGGATAAGGGAGTGATTCTGCTGCTGGATGAGCGTTTTATGGAAAGCCAGTACAGAGCACTATTTCCAAGGGAATGGGCAGACATCAGAAGGATTACAGTGAGGGATATTACAAAGGAGGTGCAAGATTTCTGGGAGAGACAAAGGTAATCTGCTTTGCCAATAATAAGGGTGGAAGCGGAAAATCAACGACATGCGCAAACATTGGCTATGGGATGGCGATGCTCGGAAAGCGGGTTCTTCTGGTGGATGGAGATATGCAGCTTAATCTATCCTTATCGTATTTTGGAGAGGACGAGGTGCTTTTGATGGCACAGAGTGAAAAAAATCTTTACTATGCGATGAAGCAGCAGAAGGATCTGGCGGATTATATTGTGTCCACGGCATATGAGGGGATTGATTTGGTTCCTTCTTCTACGCTGATGAGCTCGATAGAGTATGAGCTGTTTACAAAGTGGCAGAGGGAATTTATCCTAAAAAAGCTGCTTGCAGGAGTTAGAGAGTCGGGAGCTTACGATTATATACTAATTGATTCTCCGCCGACGCTGGGCGGTTGGGTGATGAATATTTTATGCGCATCCGATCGCCTGATTATTCCTGTGGAAGCAAGCCCATGGGGATTATTTGGTCTTGCAAATATGTTTGAATTTTTAAATACCGTAAAGGAGATGTCCCCGCAGCTTTCTCTGCTTGGAATTGCCGTTACAAAGGTGGATGAGAGAAAGAGCTATGTGAAACAGACAATGGAGACGCTTAGAAATTCAGGAGAGGATGTTCATGTATTTTCCTCTTATATTCGCGTGGACAGCACAATAGAGTGGTCACAGGACAATTCAAAGCCGGTGGGTGCATATAAAAAGAGTTGCAGAAGTGCAAAAGAATATATGGAATTGACGAAGGAGGTAATTGAATTATGGCAGTAGGAGCAGGCAGTATAGCAAGGGCAGTGAAGGCACAGGAGGCCGAGAGAAAAAAAGCAGCCGAGAAGAAGGAAAGAGAAGAATATAAGGAGATGGTGGAGGAAAAAGAACCGGAGAAGGAAAGCGTTTCCATCCATGAGGAAAAATTTAAAGTTGTTTCTCATATTAAAAGTGATTTGCCGATATACCTTTTATAAGGATAAGGAAAGTATAAGTTTTTGTAAGAGTTATTTGCATAATCATTTTCGAGAAAGGTCCGTGCAGAGAATCGCCTATAGTCCTCCGTCACCCCGCTCTCGCTTAGTGAAAAACGTAGCGGACGCTAAACTCGTGAGAAACCTCGTTGAAGCGT
>CAMWWW010000221.1 GCA_947178015.1 uncultured Clostridia bacterium | reverse complement strand
AAATAAATCCAAATAAGTAAGAGGGCAAGAATATGAGAAAAGCGCAGAAGAAGCAGGCGGAGGAATTTACAGCTTTGCTTTATCAAGCACAAGAGGAAATAGAAAGAACGATAAAGGATAACAATGCGGCGATGGCAATGGATTTACTTGTTCAGTGTCAGGAAGGTGCGATAAAGTTGGGAGAGCTGATAGAGGTCACAGAAGGAGAAGGCTTTCCTACTGTTTCTTTGCTGGAACAGTACTGCGAGCTTGCTTATCAGATTTATAGAGAGATTGCCGGAAATCAGGATGGCATAGATTTAGAGATACAAGAGAAACAGATAGAATTAGAAGGAATTGATAAGTCAAATATAAATACAGAAAAAATATGGCAGAAGCTAAATAGGTTGTTAAAAGAGATAGAGGATAGCGTGAAGCATACCATCAAGGTGCGTTATGAGGTTGTGTTTCTTCCTTATAAAGCGTCGATGTGGGATTCTTTAGAAAGTGTTTGGATGGCGGCAAATGCTGATCCAGACTGTGATGCTTATGTGATCCCTGTTCCGTATTATGATAGAAATGCAGATGGCTCCTTTGGAAAATATCATTATGAGGGAAAGGAAATGCCTGCTGAAATTCCAATTACTTATTATGAGGATTATTCTTTGGAAATCAGAAAGCCGGATGCTATTTTCATCCATAATCCTTATGATAATGAGAATACTGTCACCAGTGTTGATCCAAGGTTTTATTCGGCTGAATTAAAGAAATGTACTGGCTGCTTGGTCTATATTCCCTATTATGCGACCACAGGAGGGATGAGTGAGGGACAGAAGCAGTGTATGGCGTATGATGTTGTAGATTATATTATGATACAGGCGGAAAAATTTCGGAAATTCTTTGACTCAAATTTGCCAGAGGAGAAGCTGGTGCCGCTTGGCTCTCCGAAATTTGATCGTACTATACGAATATGTAAGGAGCCGCCAAGGCCTCCAAAGGAATGGAGAGAGAAAATAAAAGGAAAGAAGGTCTATTTTTATAATACAAGCATTGGAGGGATGCTTTCTAATACAACTGCTTTTTTAAAAAAGATGGAGTATGTATTTCAATGCTTTAAGGATAGAAAAGAGACCTGCTTGTTGTGGCGTCCCCACCCTCTTTTGGAATCCACCTTTTCTTCTATGCGTCCTTATCAGAAGCCGATATATGATGAATTGAAACAATATTTTCTATCCAATCAGATTGGAATATATGATACAACGCCAAATATTTCTACCTCTATCGCATTGTCCGATGCCTATATTGGAGATGCTGGAAGTTCTGTTCCGTCCCTATTTGGCATAGCAGGGAAACCATTGTTTATATTAGATAATAATATAGCAGAAAAACCTGCGAAAGATGATTGGCGGGGAAAGACAATTCTAGGGTTTTTTCAAAATGGAAATGATAAATGGATGATTACATATGGAGATAAATTATATTATTCATCGGAGAACAATTATCAGTATCAGTATTGCTGTGATTTATCAAACTATTCAGGAGGATATTATTACTTTGAGGTAATCTCCATTCAGGGTAAGAATTATGTATGTCCAACCAATGCACAGGATATTTTGGTGGTAAGCCAAAAGGGAGTTGAAAAGCGTATTCCATTATATCCCTATATTGAACAGAAAAGAGCATTTTGTGGGGCAATTAGTGAGAAGGAATATCTGTTTTTAATTCCTGATAATTATCCCGCAGTTGTGAGATACAATACAAAAAATGGAGAGATACGATATTTTGATGAGAATGTATCTGTATTTCAAGATGTGGTTAATGGGGAAAAGCGGATAGGAGGATATTGTATACATAAGGATTATCTTTTTATCTCCTCGCCATCTGAAAACTATGTTCTGGCTATTCATATAGTATCAGGAGAGCAGCAGATTTTAGGGATTCAGACAAGCAGCAAGGGCGGCGAGATGAGGTTGATTTCCGATGGCGCAGAGATATGGTGTCTGCCTTTTACAGGGAATGTGGTGCTTCGGTGGGACCCCTATACAGGAAAAGTTTGGGAATATTCCAATATGCCCGCAGGATTAGAGGGAGAGAATACCTTTCTTGGCTATCCAGCTATGGAAAAACTGTTTAGTTATGCGGTATTTTATAACGATTATGTTTATTTATCACCATGTTGGGCAAATATGTTTGTGCGAATCGATAAAAAGACTGGAAAAATAGAGAAATGGAAGCCTTCTTTTCAGATGCGAAGAGAAAAAAAGAACAGTTATTATGTTTCATGGGAAAAAGGATGTTTTATTCATACGTCGGAGAGCTTTGGAGGAAAAGGTGCTTTGTTTTTCTCCAATTTAGACAGAAAGTTATATGACATCAATCTGGAAACAGGCGATAGTCAGGAGATAGAAATAAAATTTTCATTAGAGGAACTGAAACAGCATGAGCCGGGCTTTTGTGAGATCTCAGACTGGCTGTCTTACGCCTGTGAGGAAAATGCATTTAATACGTTATCTGATTTTCTGGATGGGTCGATCACAGGAAGTGCTTTTGATAAGGAAAGGCAGCAAAGGGCTTATGAAAAAACAGCAGCGAACAGCGATGGGACAAGTGGAGAGAAAATATATCAGTTTGTGCGGGAGAAATTATAAGTGCAAAGGAGAAGGCGAGAATGAAGAAGGTAATTACATATGGTACATTTGATCTCTTCCATGAGGGGCATTACAGGCTGCTGGAAAGGGCGAAGAAGCTTGGAGATTATCTGATAGTGGGAGTCACCACAGAAGCTTATGATAGGGCGAGAGGAAAACTCAGTGTAATGGATTCTTTGGTGACAAGAATAGAAAATGTGAGAAAGACGGGCTTTGCAGACGAGATTATTATCGAGGAGGCGCCGGGGCAGAAATTTAGTGACATAAAGAAATATCAGATTGATATTTTTACAGTAGGTTCAGACTGGACTGGGGAATTTGATTATCTGGAAGATTATTGTAAGGTAGTGTATCTGGAAAGGACAAAAAATATTTCCAGCACTATGTTAAGGGAGCAGAAAAGGAATATTCAGCGAATTGGAATTATAGGAACAGGGCGGATAGCAGAGCGGTTTATCCCAGAGGCAAAATTGGTGAGCGGCGTGAGCACGCAGGGAGTATATAATCCTCATACGGAGAGTGCAGAGCAATTTGCGGAGAGATGGCAGATCAATGCCTATCAAGAGATAGAGGATTTTTATCAGGCAGTGGATATTGTGTATATAGCGTCTCCGCATGAAACACATTATGGCTATATTAAGTCGGCATTGGAGCATGGAAAGCATGTATTGTGTGAAAAGCCGATGGTATTGGAGAAGAGGCAGGCAGAAGAATTGTTTTGCTGTGCAAAGGAGCATAACCGAATTTTATTTGAGGGGATAAAAACAGCATATTGTCCGGGATTCAGCAAGCTATTGGGGATCGCTTGCAGCGGAACCATTGGAAATATAAGGAATGTGGAGGCGTGTTTTACGAAGCTGGAGCAGATGGACAGCAGAGAGTTGACAGATACGCACTATGGAGGGAGTTTTACTGAACTAGGAAGCTATGTGATGCTGCCAATTTTAAAACTAATGGGAAATGAAATGGAAGAGATTCGTTTTGATTCTATTAGAGGGAAAAATGGATTGGATGTATTTACCAGAGCATCTCTTCGTTATCCGACAGGAATAGCGACAGCGACCTGTGGTCTTGGCGTGAAATCAGAAGGAAGATTGTTAGTGGCAGGAACAAAGGGGTATATTGTGGCGGAAGCTCCGTGGTGGAAAACAAGCTATTTTGAAGTACATTATGAGAATCCAAAAGAAGTGGAGAAATATACGGAACGATTTCTGGGAGATGGTCTTCGGTATGAGATCAGTGATTTCTTGTCCATGATAAATGGAAACAATAGCAATGAATTTAAATTGACGCGAGGGGAATCCGTGGCTCTAGCAAGTGCGATGGAGCAATTTTTGAAGACGGAGAAAAGAAAGCATGAAAATATGGGCACATAGAGGATGCAGTCAGAGGTATCCTGAGAATACCCTGCTCGCTTTTGAGAAAGCGGCAGAATTAAGAGGGCTTACCGGGATAGAGCTGGATATCCAGCTAACAAAGGATGGAGAGATGGTGGTGATCCATGACGAGCGGGTGGATCGGACGACAGATGGAATCGGCTATGTGAGAGATTATAGCTTAAAAGAAATAAAAAGATTAAAGATAGATTCAGGAAAAGAAAAATTAGAGACCATTCCAACCATAGAGGAAGTGCTGGATTTATTAGAAGATAAGATAAAACAAGGTTTTCGTTTAAATATAGAATTGAAGAATAG